>CAZPFM010000320.1:0-3743 GCA_964585845.1 uncultured Bacteriovorax sp. | reverse complement strand
CAGTTTAAGTGCTTCCCGGAACCATTTACCCCAGCAAATGGCTTCTCATGGAGGAGGCAAACGAAGTCATGTTTAAGAGCAACGTTCCGAAGAACGGTCATAACGATCTGATTATTATCAGCGGCTACGTTAGCGTCTTTGAAGATCGGTGCCATCTCGAACTGACCAGGGGCCACTTCGTTGTGACGAGTCTTCGCCGGAATCCCCATCTTATAGAGTTCAATTTCTACTTCCTGCATGTACGCAAGGACGCGGTCCTCGATCATCCCGAAGTAGTGATCTTCGAGCTGCTGGTTTCTTGAGGTCAGTGAACCGAAGAGAGATCGGCCCGTCATCACAAGATCCTGACGGCTAAAGTAGAAAGCCTTATCAATGAGGAAGTACTCCTGTTCGGCTCCACAAGTCGTTGTCACTTTGTTCACATCCTTCATGCCAATGAGTTGGCAGAATTTTGTGAGAACTTCGTTTACTTTAGAGTCAGAACGCAGAAGCGGAGTTTTCGTATCGAGAGCGTCTCCATGATAGGAAACGAAGGCCGTTGGGATAACAAGAGTTTTTCCGTTTGAGCTTTCCTGAATGAAGATTGGAGAAGTGAGATCCCAAGTCGTATAACCACGGGCCTCAAAGGTTGCCCGGGATCCACCGTGTGGAAAAGAGGAGGCATCCGGCTCACCCTGCATAAGCTGAGAAGCAGAGAGGGCCTCGATCGGACGGTCACCATCGAAGCTTAGGAAGGCATCGTGCTTTTCGGCAGTCGAACCAGTGAGAGGCTGGAACCAGTGACAGAAATGAGTCACACCTTTTTGATTGGCCCATTCAAGAACAGAGTTCGCTACTTTGGTCGCGAGTTCTTTGGTGATGGTTTTTTTCCCGTCGATCACCTGCTTCAACGTGTCCTTATCTTCCAGAGAGAGAGATTTTGAAAGGTGATAGTTATAAACGTTTTCACCGTAGTACTGAGAGACTTTCAGAAACTTCCCCTGCTCGTTAAGGGGAACAGAACACTTCCGGGACTTTCGCCCATAGACAGTGAGCTTTGCATCTTGTCGCAATTGAGTGGCCATATTGGAGATCTCCTCTGGTTTTGTATGGAACAATTATAGTGGTGGTCAAGATTTCAAACAATGAGGCAAATGCGATTCGAAGAAAATTATGAACGGCCCCGCGACTCTTCCTTCCACATTAACTTGGCCATGAATTTTCTTTCAAGATAAACTGACTCAAGTATGGTCATCATCAAGAGCTGCCAATCTTTAGACAATCTTAATAAGCCTGCAGGAGAGTTTCTTCTGCGGGAAGAATTTGAAAGTAAAGTCCATGCCGGTCGAGAGGAGTCGTTTCTCTTAGGGCGAGAAGCTTTGCGTTTAGCACTGTGCGAACATGGTCGACCAACGGTCCTACAGGAAATCATTCTCAAAACTTATGATGAAATCAAAGGACTCCCAGAATTCACCCTCTCCCTTTCCCACACGGATAAATGCGGCATCGCAGCCTTAGCAAAGCGCTCTGAATACCGCGCCCTGGGAATCGATATAGAAAGAGAAGACCGCCCCGTGAAGGATGAGCTTATCCGAAAACTTTCCCATCCAGGGGATCTAGACTTAAGAAATATTGAGCTTTGGATCTTGAAGGAAGCTGTTTTTAAATGCCTCTCCAACTCTCATCTCTTGGAGACTCAGCCTCTCTTCACTGACATTCATATCAGTGAGAATACGTGGTCCCATCCTCCCTCGAGCATTAAAGGAGAATGGGAATTAAAATCTCTTAAGCCATTTTTGATTGGCCTTGCGACCTTGAGAAACTAAATGCCCTCTCCGCTTTTGCTTTATCCGTGATGGCGATCTCTTTAAGAGTTTTAGGATGGCTCGTCGGAAGAACTTCTACTGTTTCCATTTTACCTAGACGAGAGAGAGTTATTGTCACTGTCTGATTAGGTTCAATGAGCCCAAAGATGTCGTTCATTTCATCCCGAAGAAAGCGCATGCCATTCACAAAAATGATCTCATCTCCTGGATTGATACCCGCCTGGTAGGCAGGAGAATCGAGTTCAATTGTTTTAGCGATGGCCCTCTTACCGTGATAGTCCCAGCTCCATCCAAAATAAGCACCAGTGGGAGAATCCCAATTCAGTTGGCAGCCGAATTTTTCAAAGACAGCGTTAAAATCGATGTCTTCAGTGGTTTCCACCATCCGGATAAACTCATTCATGACATCCTCTCCCCCAAGAGAGCGGATCATGTCGTAGACTTCCTGTTTTTCAACCCCTTCATGAGGTCTTTTCCCATAATGCTCCCAGAGCATGAGGATGAGATCATCCACGCTCTTTCCTTTTTCAAGTAAGAGTGCATGAAGAGCTGTGAAGACAAGTCCCCCTTTTAGGTAGTAACTAATGGAGGAATTTTTATAATTCTCATCGGCCTTGTAGAGCTTCACCCAGGCATTAAAAGAAGACTGCTCAAGGCTATGAAACTTCTTTCCTGGAATCGCATAATAGGCCCCTACATTCCCTTTTATCTGATCCAGGTATTCTTCGATGGTACAGAGACCTGCCCGGTACACAAAAAGATCATCCATAAGAGAGGTAAGCCCCTCTGCCAGCCAAAGCATGGCGGTGTAATTTTCAGTGTGATAGTCAAATGGACCTAACTCTCTAGGGCGAATTCTCTTCACGTTCCAAAGATGGAAATACTCATGGGCCACAAGAGAGAGATAGGATATGTAATCACGACGGTTGGCGAGTTTTCTGCTGTCAAAAATCAAAGCAGTTGAATTTAAGTGCTCAAGACCTCCCCTATTCCCAGGAGCAAAAAGAGTGAGGAAAAGGTACTGATCATAGGGAAGGTCATTATCAAGATGAAGGGCCACTGTCTCAACGATCTGCTTGATATCTTTTTTCAACTTATCCAGATGTGGATAGGCCGATCCCCAATAGGCCAGGTGATGGGGTTTACCCAGGGCCATGAAGCCATCGGTTTCATGGCAGCCGATTTCAACCGGACAATCGATAAGTTCATCATAGTCTTTGGCAGTATAGAGAAATTTTCCCCTGGCTCCTTCCACACTTGTCAGCGAGGTGGAGAGCTTCGACCAAAGGGGCGGGAAGCGGAACTCAATTGTCGGATCTTCGATTTTCTGGTCTGTGGCCCCGATGAGATAACTAGGGCCATGTAAAAAGGCATGAGAGGAATTCACATGGGAAGTTCGAACCGTTAGTTCGAAAAGATAGATCACATAGCTCACTTCAAAGCCGGGAAGATCTTTTTTGAGTTCGGAAGTTTCCCAATCGATCTCCCACTGGTTTTTGGCGATCTGCTGATAATTAAGATATTCGCCGTTTTCCTGAGTAATCTGCAGCGTCCGGATATGCCGGGAATAGTCCCTGATCATGTAGGATCCCGGTGACCAGGACGGTAGGAAAAAGCGGAATTTCTTTGCCCCCGCCTCCCTCTCAAACTTCACCGTGACTTTGACAATGTTTTGTTCTGGATTTTGAATTTCAACTAGATACTCTGCCTTCATACACACCTCAAAATTTATCTCTAAAAGAATAAGACCCGTGAGTTCTAAAGACAATAAACAAAACTCCTGCTAAGATTGGCCTCATGGATACAAAATTAACCGCTCAGGATCTCGACATTTTCGTCACCGATAGTGCGATCCGGCAGATCCAGCTCATGCAGAACAATGACTACACTCTCGAAGGCCTCTCCTTTCGCGTTAAGATCGGGGGGAAAGGTTGCGGC
>CAZPFM010000319.1:0-3752 GCA_964585845.1 uncultured Bacteriovorax sp. | reverse complement strand
ATGACCGTTTCCACCTCAAGCCCATCTTGGAGCCGGACCTGAAGCTTAATCGTTCCGTCCTGGGCTTCCTGGGTGCGGACAATTTCAGGAAGGTCGATGGGAAATTCCTGAGTGAGTTCATCCCGAAGCTCCTGACCCAAATGCCTGAGTAGAATCTGGGGATCCCGGTAGAGACCCTTTAACCAATACTTAATGAGATGAGAAGAGTGGCCTTTGGTCTCAAAGATTTTCTTCCAGTCCGATGAATTATAACAATAGGCCGATTTCATATGTGCTATATTATAAGCATGACGACACCACTTGTCTTCCTCCTCTCAACTTTGCTTTTTATTCAGTGTTCGAGTCCGCAAAAGACCGAAAAGAAATCCCCGTCCGCTCCTAAAAAGGCGACAGGAGTGGTTAAGAAAACCCCGCCCAAACCCCGCAAGGGGCAGCAGGGGAATGCTGTCTGGTATCTGGCCTATCCAGAGGCTTTAGAGATCCATCTTCAGCATGAAAAAGGTCAAAAAGAAATCCTGCGAATCGAAACCAAACTCTCTGATCTCAATCTCCTTCCAGGAAACTGGCAGGTGCGGGGTCTCTCGGTGGATGGAAAGTTTTACGAGCCTCTCGTGACCGGAGCGAAATTTAATTTTCAGATTCAAAAAAATCGCCCGGCCTACCTGGGCTCTTACTTTGTCGAGTGTCCACGCTTGAGAAAAACAAATCTTCAGACGGTGAAGAAAATGGCCTTCTTCAATCGCTTTCCCTTCACCTCCATCCATGGAACCTGTGAAATGGTGGTCGGCAATGACTTAGTGAGAGTCCGCCGGGCCTGGTCAGCACTCACCAAACTTCCCCGAAACAAGCTTAACCTCGGTTATTAGAGGATTTTTCGCCCACACATTTCGGAGGTCCTCCAAAAGAGCTGACTTAAAAACTTGGCAACGGCCTTCCTAAGTCAGGAATGTTTTGGAAAGATTCAATTATTTTAATCTTCATCAATTGATAAAAAATTCCGAAAGAGTAGAATGACCCCCAAGTAATTTATCCTTCACGATTTTGCAGTTGGACGTTATTTCAAGTTGCACGTATGTTGATCCCAAAATCGAGAAGAACCGCAAGGCTTAATAGTCTGTTGTCGGGTTTACATGAAATTCATTTCTAATTTTAAGTCTGCCCCGCACGCTATTGGCTATTCATTGCGCTCCTTAAGGAGTCCCGTCATGAAGACCACAGTGAAAAGCGTTCCGCAAATGCTGCTTCTTCTCGTTCTATGCGTGGGTTTCACCTCGTGTAACAAAGATGAGTATTACGAAAAAGAATTCTTGGCTAATCCGGACAAGAATCCCGAGACGACTGGTACAGTCGACAACGGTGGCCAGGGAGGCGTTGATTCTGGTTCGGATGGATCTACTCAGGGTGGAGTGGATGCGGGGGTTGCTGGTGGCACTGAGGGTGGTGCCACCACTGGCTCTTCTACAGGTGGTTCTACAACCGGTGGAACCGATGGTTCAACAACTGGTGGAACTGACGGTTCAACAACCGGTGGAACTGACGGTGGTGTTACTTATGACTGTAACAATGGTCATGGTAACGACGAAGACGGTGTAGATGATTCCAATCCTGGACAGGGTTCTGGTGGACCAAATTCTGCTAAAGAAACCTGGATGGCAGAGAACTGTCAGGCCGATGAGTTCCAGCAGGCTTCCCAGAAAAAACTCGATATCATGTGGATCATCGATAACTCTGGATCTATGGCCGATGAACAGCAGGCCCTCGGGGACAACTTCGATGCCTTCATCAACGAGTTCATTGACACAAACGTGGACTTTAAGATGGCAATCACGACTACTGATACCAGCTCTGACTCTAAGAAAGGGAAGATGGTTTACGGATCAGATGTGAAACTCACTTCTGCCAAGGCCCAGGAAAACCCTTCTCAGTTTAAGTCAGACTTCCGTAATCTTGTAAAAGTAGGAACCTCTGGTTCTGGTTATGAAAAAGGTCTCGCAGCTTCTGAAGGCTTTATGGATCGATACTCGGCCACGTTCATCCGTCCAGACGCTTACCTTGCAGTCGTTGTTCTCTCGGATGAAGATGATCAGTCTGCTCAGATTCCTAAGCACTACGTTGATTATCTTAAGTCATTCAAGGCCGATGCTGGTCTCGTAAAACTCTACACTATCTGTGATGTTAATAAGACTGGTCCATCCAGCGCTGGTTACACTCAGGGTTGTGATCGCTACAAGGATGCTGCTCAGAAGTCAGCTGGTGTAGTGGAAGATATCTACAATGACTTTTACCTGACCCTCAACAAGATGGGTGAATCTATCATCAGTCTCCTCGATAGTTTTGCTCTCTCTGAGGAGCCTGTGGTGAGTACCATTAAAGTAGAAGTCAATGACGTAGAAACTCTCGAGTTTACCTACGATGCAGCGACACGCTCTATCAAGTTCAATGCGAATCACGTTCCTGCCATGGGTGCAAAAATTGAAGTTAGCTACCAAAAGCTATAAGGGTTACATATGTTAAAGATCTGGTTTACTGCTCTTTTTTGCCTGTCCTTTTTGATCTCAACGGAAACCCACGCCGGAGAGGAGTCGCTCTACGACTTCCTCTGGCTGGATCCGGATAAAAAGGTCTACGTCCTCCAGAATAAGCTCTACAAAAAAGAGCATAAGGTGGCGGTGGACCTTGGGTACATCTCGAACTTCACCTCGAAGTTCCAGGACACCTCCGGTTTCCAGTTTCGGGCGGCCTATTTCTTTCATGAAGAATGGGCAATTGAAGCCACTTACCAGCATTACAATAACGTCAACAATGATGACTTCCGGAGTATCCGGGCATCGAGTGGGGTAGAGCCCTTCATCCGTCGCTTCAACAACAGCTATGGGTTAAACGTGATCTACTCCCCATTCTACGGGAAAATCAATACGTTCAACCAGATCTTCTACTTCGACTGGTCCTTCGGAGCGGGTCTAGCGAAGCTCAACACGGAGAGTTCGCTGAAGACGGCGACGAGTTCTTCAACGGTCAACTCCTTTGACGCCGAATCCTACACGGGGGCCGTGCTGAAGACGAACCTGAAGTTTCACATCACAGAGTATATGCACCTTGGGGTGGAGTATATGAACACTTACTACATGGCCCCATCTCCGGCCAATCCTAAGCAAGATAAGCTCCGTACAAATACAGACATTATCATGAGTGTCGGATTTTCATTTTAAAGGGTAGGACATGTTGAAATTTGCAATCCTCGCCCTCGCACTCATCCTTTCAGGACTTGCCGGGGCCAAAGAAAATAAAAAGAAACTCTCTGAGGTTTACTCAGAAAAGGGTTACCATTATTCGGCCTTAAACGAATACTTCATCGAGACCTTTCGAAAGCCCATCACCGTGGGGATGGTGAGCCGGCTTGAAGAACTTCTCTATTACACGGGGATCGAGATCCTCGAGGACTATGAAGTCCAGCTTCTGAAGAAGTATCCTTCTTCTTCCACCCGTTTTATCATCGGCCGGAAGGCCTATCAGAAGAAAAATTACAAAGAAGCCCTGGAGTTTTTTGAACTCATGCACCCGGATCACCGATTTTTTCCGGAGAGTCGGATGATGGTGGCCGAGATCTATGCCAAACAGGAAAAATTCGACAAGCAGGACGAAGCGACCAATACCTGCCGTCAGACCGCGGAGAAGCTCGAGAATACGGCCATTAACAAAAAGATTAAACGCTACTTCCGGATGATTAACGAGATCTGTCTTGTGAACCGTGC
>CAZPFM010000318.1:0-3758 GCA_964585845.1 uncultured Bacteriovorax sp. | reverse complement strand
GCAAGATGGCGTGAAAAGAAAGAAATGCAATCTTAAGATAAGTCAAAAAAGCCACACAGACGGAAAGCATGAATGAGATCTTCATCTCTTTAAAGATGATCGGCATCCAGTCTTTATCTTCTACTTCTCCAAGAGAGATCGCACGGATCACAACGGAGGCGGCCTGAGAGCCAGTGTTCCCACCTGTCGCCGCCATCATGGGCATGTACATCGCAAGAATGATAAAGGATTCCAGAATGCCCTGGAACTCGGAGATGATCATCCCCGAAACAATTCCTACGGCGGCAAGGGAGACTAACCAGACCACGCGCTTTTTAAAATGGTGAAAGCTCGAAGTGGCTAGATACTCTTCATCGTTTTCAGAGGGAAGAATCCCCATGATCATCTCGAGATCTTCGGTGGCTTCTCTCTGAATGACATCGAGGGCTTCATCGTGGGAAACAATCCCCACCAGCTGGTTCAGTGAGTTTAAAACCGGCAGGGCCGCGAGATCGTATTTTTCAATTTTTTGAGCAACGGACTCCCGGTCTTCGTTTACTTCCGCCCAAACGTAGAACTCGTTGAGCATTTCCTCAACCTTCATGGAAGGGTCATTCATCACGATGTCTTTGAGGGTCACCTGGCCCTTCATCACCATGGAATTATCCACCACGAAGATATAGTAGATCATGTCCTTGGAGGGAGCATCTTTGCGGCTCTGAGCGAGAGCTTCCCCGGCATTCATGTCGGCAAAGATGGTGGCAAAGTCCGTGGTCATAATCCCCCCGGCCGTATCCGGTGGGTAGGCCGAGAGGATGATAACGTCTTCTCTGACTTTTTTGTTCAAGTATGGCAGAAGTTCAATCTGCTCATCTTTAGTGAGTTCCTGGTAGAGATCGGCACGGATGTCCGAGTACATCTGACCAAAGATCCGGGCAAAGCTCCGGCGGTCCATCCCATGAAAGAGCTTGAGCTGCATATCCAGGGAAAAGTCGGAAAAGATTTTTCCCTGATCTTCATCGTCGAGCTTTTTCAGGTAGCTAATGACCTCATCAATGGGCTTGTCCGAGAGAAACTCGGCCACGTCCATAGGCGGAAGCTCCTCGAACATCTCGACGAGCTCTGCAGTCTTTCCTTGATCGGAAAGGTCTTGTAATATTTCCTGATTCTCTGGCTCGGAAACCTGTTCCTCAGGGGTCTTTTCTTCTTCCATCTTCTAAAAGTTTAACCAACATTCCTTTAATTGATAGGTTAAAGAATTTTCCATTTTTTTAGGACTTAAGTCCATTTTGTATTAAGGAATTTCTCACATTGACGAAAAGTTTAAAGAATTATTGCAAGGGTTCTATGAGCGAACAAAACGTCCAAATTCTTAAATTTCTCTTCGTCCAGGACTGGAAGCCTCTGGAGGACTCCGGTGTTAAGGCCGCAGAAGAGAAGTTCGCCAATACTCCAGAGATCCTCACTCACATTCAGAACTCCGAGAAGCCTAGCCTCATTCTCTGTGCCTTGGGAAGCAAGAAAGATCTCATGCAGATCGCAACCCTTTTAAAAATCACAAAGAAGTTTAACCGGGAATCAGGCCTGAAACTAGCGGTCGTTAATTTCTCCGGCAGTAAGCAGTTTGAGATTGCCCTCCAGAAGCTGGGTCTTCTCGATATCATCGAACCTTCCATTAACGCTAAGGGGCTTAAGTTCAAGCTCAATCTCTGGATGAAAAATATCACCTCATCCAATAACAAATCAGCTTTTCAGATGAAGAGCTTGAAGTCCGGTGAGAGTCAGAAAGTAAATGAGAAAAAGATTGTTGAAAGCAATTCAACTTTCCTTCCTGCTATGACTACCCCAGAAGATCTTTGGATCCATCTCAAAGATTTTGAATGCAAAAAGATCCTGGGCCGTTGGCTCGTGCGACTTATGGGTCCAAGTCCTTATGTCGCCCAATGGGTTGAGGTCGAGAATAAGCCTGGCGTCTGGAAGTTCGAATTCCGAGAGGGCCAGCGACAGGACTTTCTTTCGGGTCCCGGAAACTGGTTCTTTAAAGGAGACCAGAAACCGGATTTTAACTGGAAAGAAAATATCTGGTATTTTTCCGGAGAGAACGTCGATCTTTTCTACTTTGATGAAGAAGTGCTTCCCCGTCTTCAGCTCAAGAATAGACAGCTTGCCATTTGTGAGAACTCATCGGCCGCGATTCAAAAAGAGGCCATCATCCGTGAGTCCTTCGATAAGGATCTGGTATTTAAAAAAGATGTCGCGCGTCTGGCAAACCTTGAAGGCAAGGGAGGCCCGGAGGCTCTTCATGACGAAGCCCATCTTGCCGAAGGTCAAAAAGGTGGGGACGGAGCCGACGAAGAGATTCAGGGCAAACTCAAAGGAAAATCGGAGACAAGTGTCCAGGATGGCTACCTCAAATCCAAAGAGGGAAAATCGGATGTCATTGAAAATGAGACTCAGGCAAACGCTTCCAAAGATGACAAACCTTCTGAAGCCCAGAAATTTCACAATCTGAGTGGAAAAGGAAAAACCGATCAGCTCGAACAGAGTGAGCTTCGGAATAAAAAGCAGGAGCCTTCTGCTCAAGGCGAAGCTGATAAGTTTCTCAACCGCTCAGACAAAAAATTAGAAGAAAAACTTCAAAAAGATAAGAAACCAAAGCCCGAATTTCTTAACGAGAAAGATTTCTCGGATATTAAAAAAGCTCTTCCAGAAAAATCCAAAGAAGGAGACCGCGGAGGCAGTTATGCCGGGAAGTCTTCGACTGAGGATATGGGGGAAGGCCATTACCAGTCCAAAGAGTCTGGTCAGGCCAAAAGAGAAGCTTCAGATAGCTTAAAGAAGCCTGCTCAGAGCAGTGCTGCTCAGGAATTTAATGATCTCGGAGGGAAAGGGAAGACCGATCACCTCAACCGCCCGAACCTTCATGGTAAATCTAAGGGAGAGGGGGACATTGGTGTCGATCCTCTGGCCTTAAAGCTCAAAGAGCAAGAGAAAGCGAAACCTGGCTTTAGCTCAATGAAAAATATCGCTGATGACTTAAAGGATCTCGACGGGAAGGGGAAGACCGATCATTTAAACCATAAAGATCTTTCTGGAAAAAATAAATCAGAAGGTGACATTGGTGCTGACCCTCTGGAGCTTAAGCTGAAAGAGGCGGAAGCAAGAAAAGGAAATCTTGGTGGAAAGTCATCCACAGACCACTACGATCATAATGGCAAGAAAGGCGCTGGCGGCGGAGCTCATAAAGAAGGTGAACTCCAGGACTACGAAAATAAGAATCATTCCCATGAAACAAAATACAAGGGACGTCTTGAAGCCGAAAAATTTGACGCCAAAGAAGGTCGAAAGAATCAATACCGTGAAGATGAGCAAGACGGATACATGGGCGGGGATCATAACACGGACCGCCTGAAGAAAAACTACGGCACTAAAGAAGACTCAGCAGTCGGCACAGAAAAAATCGATCGCTCTGCCTTGGGAGCGAAGCTTAAGCAGGCCCTTGAAGAAGAGAAGGCACGGTCTCCTCATCTTGCCAAAGATGCTCCTAAACATGAAAGATCATCTTCAGGACAGGATCTTGAGCTCAGTTTTGAGGATGTGAGCGAAGAGAATGTTCTCCCTTTTAAAAAGCCAGAATTTGATGCCGAAACCTTAAGAGATCTGAAAGAAGCCCTTCACGATCCTGCTTCAGAAGCGGCCGATCTCCTTCATACAGCAACTCTCTCGGCGAAAATTATCAAAGGAGAACTCACACAGGATTGTACACTCGATGACTTCTT
>CAZPFM010000317.1:0-3777 GCA_964585845.1 uncultured Bacteriovorax sp. | reverse complement strand
GTGGCAGCTTGCTTCGGCGACATTTGCCATGTTCCTCGTCGTCCTGGCCTTTAACCTTCTCGGAGATGCTCTCCGGGATTCATTGGACCCTAAGCTAAAAGGAAAGTAGATGAATACCCCTTTACTCTCAGTCAAAGATCTTATCGTCGACTTCCACACTTCAGAAGGTGTGACCCGAGCGGTAAATAATGTTTCCTTCGATATCCCGGCCGGAAAGACCATCGGTATTGTCGGAGAGTCCGGCTCCGGAAAAAGTGTGACCTCTCTGGCGGTCATGGGTCTTTTGCAGAAACCAGCGGCGAAGATTCCCCAGGGACAAATCTTTTTTGAAGGAACCGATCTTCTGACTCTTCCGGAATCGGAGATGCGAAAAATTCGTGGGAACCAGATCTCCATGATCTTCCAGGAGCCCATGACAAGTCTCAATCCTGTTTTTAAAGTGGGGGATCAGATTGCTGAGGCCCTGAGACTGCATAAGAATCTTTCTAAAAAAGGCGCCTGGGACCGGGCCGTGGAACTCATGGACCAGGTCGGAATACCCCGACCCTCTGCCAGTGCCCATAAGTTTCCCCATGAGATGTCCGGAGGCCAGAAGCAGCGGGTGATGATTGCCATGGCCATTGCCTGTGAGCCAAAGCTTCTTATCGCCGATGAACCGACGACTGCACTGGATGTGACGATTCAGAAACAGGTTCTCGATCTTCTTTTTGATCTTCAGCAGAAATACAAGATGAGTATGATGTTCATCACTCACGATCTGGGTGTTATTGGTGACATCGCTGATGATGTCGTGGTGATGTACCGCTCAAACGTTGTGGAACAAAATCACGCCAAAGAAATTTTCCATTCGCCGAAGCATCCCTACACTAAAGGTCTACTGGCCTGCCGACCGAAACTGGGAGCAAACCCTAAGCGCCTTCTCACCGTGAGTGATTTCATGGATGAGCAGGGTAGAGAGAAAACGGTCACGGCCCAAAGAGTGGAAGTTTTTGAAAAAGGATCGGAGAAGAAAGAAACTTCTGAAGTGATCCTCGAAGTGAAAAATCTTGTGACTGAATTTCCAATAAAAGGCGGACTCTTTAACCGAACGGTGGATCACTTCCGAGCGGTCAATGATGTGAGCTTTAAAATCAGAAAGGGTGAGACCCTGGGACTAGTGGGAGAGTCGGGCTGTGGTAAGACCACACTTGGTCGCACAATCCTTCGACTCATTGAGCCTGCTTCGGGTCAGATCATTTATAAGGGTCAGGATATCACTCATATCTACTCCGAAGAATTGCGCCTTCTCCGAAAGAAAATGCAGATCATTTTTCAGGATCCTTATTCATCACTTAATCCCCGGATGACTGTTTCAGAAATTCTTACTGAGCCTCTGGCGATTCATAAAATCGGGAATTCGAAGAAAGAGCGAGTGGACCGGGCCAAAGAACTTATGGAGAAAGTGGGGCTTCTTGCTTCTCAGCTTAACCGCTATCCTCATGAGTTCTCCGGAGGTCAGCGGCAGAGAATTTCCATTGCTCGCGCGCTTATGCTTAATCCTGAATTCATCATTTGTGATGAATCGGTTTCCGCCCTGGATGTATCGATTCAGGCCCAGGTCCTGAACCTTCTCCTGGATCTTCAGCAGGAGTTTGGACTCACTTATGTCTTCATTTCACACGATCTCTCCGTTGTGAACTTCATTGCTGACGAAGTCGGCGTGATGAACGCAGGAAGAATCATCGAGATGGACCGGGCGAGCGAGATTTATAAGAATCCAAAGGAAGAGTACACAAGGACTCTTCTCTCGGCGATTCCTACAGGTGAAGCTAGGCTCTAATAGGTTGAAGAATTGAGTAGAGCTTGAGGTAAAGCATACTCATTATGCAGCCCCAGTACACATTGAGATTCCAGTCCCAACCGAGGACTGAATTTAAGTACACACCCGCCACACCAAAAGCGTAGGCCCCAAGGACACTGGGAATATCCAGCCGGTACGGAAAAAAGCCCTTAAAAATAACTTTCGTGAGAAAGAGTCCAAGGAGTGCGCCTCCGGTCCAGGACTGAATCTTAAGCCCCAGAAGAAGCAGACCATCGTTCTTGGATGCTATAACAGCGATGAGGGTCAGGAGCACGGTGATAAGAAAGGTGTAGATGAAGGAAGTCTTGTTCACATCAGTTTCCCAGCGCTTGGGAATAATATCGTTATAAACGGTTGAGCAAAGAGCGTTGATGGTCGAATCCAAAGTACTCATGGTTGCTGCGAGGACTCCACCCACCATGATCCCCCGTACCCCTACGGGGAAAAAATTCACAATGAAGTGAGAGAAGAGATGATCCGCATTGGGAACGCCTTCTGGAAACGGTTGAGTTTGGTAATGGGCCCAAAGGAGTGCACCGACACCGAGAAAAAGAAGTCCCACGGTGATAGAAAGAAAGGAAGAAAAAAATATGGCGAGCTGTGCTTTCCTAAGACTCTCGTTGGCCGTGAGTCTCTGAGCAAAATCCTGGTCGACTCCGTGAGTGGACATATCAAACAGCACCCCACCCATAAAGCCGAAGATAAATCCTGTGGGATTCTCCCAGCTAAAAAAGGAAGTCTTTCCTGCTGCGTGGGCAACAGACATAAGTTCACTCCATGACCTGCCGGAAATATCGGGAATCAGATAATGGGCAATGATTCCGCCTGAGACAAAGAGGCCCAGTTGCAAAACATCGGTCCGGACGACCGCTTTAAGACCTCCGATAAGTGTGTAGATGAATGTCACAGAACTCACGAGGATGAGGCTTCCGTAAACATCAAGTCCCAGAAAATGCCCCACCAGGATAGAACCGGAAAAAAGCCTGACTCCCACGGAGAGAACTTTTGAAAAGGTATAGATGATCGCCACCATCCTCTGCCCGCTCGGAAGTCCTGTTTCTTTAGCCATCACTTCGTAGATGGTAAGGCCCTGGTCATAAACCTTCGGGAGAAAGACCTTCGCGATTACCAGACGACCTAATATGGCACCCATGTAAATTTGAATAAAGGAGAAGTTGGAGTTAAAGGCAAAAGCTGGGATACCTAAAAATGTCAGGGCGGAAACTTCAGTCGCGATGATGGACGAGAGGGACTCGGTGAAGGTGAGGGATTTATTGGCCAGGAACTTTTCCCGAGCTAAACTGTCGGAGGTGCTGGCCTCATTGGTAGGGGATTTCTTGCCGGCAATGATGGCAATGGTGAAAATGCCCACAAGGTAGAACCCGATCACAAGGGCGTCGATCATCTCTATATTCATTACTTATCTCCAGATTCTAAAGTCTAGTATTTCTGTCTAAAACCGTCCACTTTTCCCGCGTGAAACTCCTCTTAATGATCCCCCCCAAAACTCCGATAGGTCATGAGAAGTATTAGGTTTTTATGACAATAACGAATTACCAAAAACTGGCCATCAAAGACCTCGCAAAAAAAACTATTTGCGATGGTCATCTGTACATCTCTGGTAAAGAGTCGCGGCGGTTTTACGTTCTTCAACCGGGCATGATTGTCGATGAAGAGTTTGTCAAAAAACATGCGGTCCTGAATACGACTTTTGATTTTCTTCCTGTCGTGCAGCCCCAACATCTTCAGCGCTTTCACTCTTTCTTTAAAGAGCTGAAATACTCCCAATTCGAAATTGATCAGCGGAACAAATGTCTGGGACTTCTTCGTGGTTTCCATGAAATTTATTCGGGAGAAGCGCATTTTCTCGACTTCGCTCTGGCCGCATTTGAAGAGTTCAATCTTATTCCCCTTGAAGACCTCAAGCGGATGCACAA
>CAZPFM010000316.1:0-3779 GCA_964585845.1 uncultured Bacteriovorax sp. | reverse complement strand
AGAGAGCGGTATTCCGCCCAGAACTTTTTTAAGTGTTCCAGGGAGAGACCTTGTCCATTAACGGCGCTCACACCGGGGACTATTTCCCCGGCCAGGGCATCAGCATCGAGGCTAAATATCACTCGGGTTTCAGGAGTGACTTCCCGGGAAATCTCTTTAAAAAATTCTTTAACTTTCTTCTCGTCCCGAATTTCCGAGCTCCATAGGACACTCATCCCTTTCAGTGGTTCCAGAGTAGAAAGGGAATTGGCCCAAGGGTGAAGGCCAATCTGAAAGAGCTTCATCTCCCCCTGGTAATCCCGGGAGAATTGACGAAAGGGTGTTCCGGAATGAGCGTCGATGTCAGTCCGGGTATCGGCGTGAGCGTCGATGTTGATGACAATAATCTTCTTTGCCTCTTTTAAACCCATGAGGAAGGGGTAGATGTGGTCATGACCCCCGCCGAGATGAAGGATGAAGCCCGCTTCTGATTTGAGAAGCTCGGAAATTCTTTGGGCCTCTTTTTCCTGGGCCCTGGCAAAATCCGTCTCTTCGAGTTCACCATCGGCCACTTCATACTCAAAGAGTGATTTAAAGGGAAAACTCTCGGGTATCGTCATCTTTTTTAACGTCGCCAGAAGAGAGCGGGGGGCGAGGCGGGAGCCATTTCGTCCGCCATTTCTCATCACTCCCATATCAGTGGAACTTTTCAGAATGAGAACAGCTTCTTTTGTGAGAGAAGTCCCATGAAAGAGAGAGTCCACAGACTCGGCCCGTCGTTTTTGTGATTGAGAGATGGATGGGTTCGACATAAAATGTTCTTATTTTAAAACTTTAGGACTTCATGACGGTGTCAAATTTTAACTGGGCTGACAAGAATTCTGTGCGCTGGTTTCTCATTCTGCCCACAGGGCATGAGGGTCCGTATTCCCAAAATGATCTTGAAAACCTCTTCTCAAGTAATAAATTAGGGCTTGATGTTAAGGTCTGGGCCGAGGGCCTTGAATCTCCCGTGCCTCTTAAGGAACTTTTTTTAAAATCGATGGATGAAGAAGAGGGAATAGAGGACGAACTCCCTCCACCTCTGCCCGAACTCCCGACTGAAGAGGAAGAAAATCAAAACGATTTCGTCCCGCCTTCACTTCCGGAGACCGAAACTCAAGAAGAGAGGCCCATCCGTCCCAAGCGCAGACTCACCTTTCTTTTTCCTCTTCTTTTGGTGTTTCTTTTCGCCTTTGGGATCCGGGAATGGATAAGAAGTAGCGAAGAAGTAAAAATACAGAGATACCCTCGGATGAGCATGGAGCTTCATCAAAGGATTCAGGAGAATGTAAAATTTGATCGCTGGGACCGGGAGATCTTCTTTAAAGAATTCACCCCACCGGATCTGAGTCAAATTTGGCTTGTCAACGCGGGCTTTCAGCATTGCCAGGTGGAAGGCAGTTTCAATTCTATTTCAGGGAAGCTTCTTTCTTCAGAAGAGATGGGAGTGGCTTTCACCACCAAGGGTGAGCTTAAAAACCACGTCGTTGTCTTTGATGAGTTTAAATTCTCTCAGGGCTCAAAAATAATCCCTGGCATGTACGAGATGAGTGTTAAGGCTTATCGCTGTGACTGGGATGGTATTCTTCCGACTCTTGCCAACCGCTTTCGTGCCCCTCAGAAAACCTATGAGGCCAAGACCACTGTTATTCTCTATGGCGAAGGACCTGAAGCCTTCCAGAAAGTTCTGGCCGAGGTGACTCAGAAAAAATACGAAGCAGATCTTAGAGAAAAGCGGATAAAGGATCAATTCTGGGATGATCTTCAGCAGAAGCTTCAAACCCTCCTGGCCATTAGTCTTCAGATCGAACAGACCTTTGTGGATTTTATCGATGGGAACCCAGCGACTTTCTCCCGGCGCCTGGAGCCTATGATTCAGGACTACACAACGAAGTTCGGACAGTTTCTGACAAACATTGTGACGGCCAACGAGGAATACTTCAGTAAGATTAAAAGATCCGAGCTGAGGGAACTCGCCCTCCGAAAAGACTATGAAGAGATGGTGCGGCTCCTGGCCAAGGATACGGGCTTTATTTCCATGAGATTCATTGAGGATTTACAAAAAACCAAAAAGCCCAATAAAGCTCTTTTGGCCCAAAAGAAGAAGGCCCTCCTTCAGGATTTTGCCAAACTCAAAGAGCGGATCAATCAGCGAATAATTGAAGTGACTGAAGACCGCTCGAAGCCGTAAATTTTTCCTTCGCCTCAAAGTCACCCTTCGCATTGGGGGAGATCTTCGCTCCCCAGAATTTGAGATCATGCTCGAAAACAAGAGTCAGGTCTTTTTCTAAAATAAGATCGTAGAACTCTTTTTTATCAATGGTCGTTTGCCCTGGAGCAATGTCATAGCCCATGACCCAGGGAAGGGGGATGTGGGCACTCGTCGGTACAAGATCGGCCATATAGATGAAGCGATCATCATAGGCGTGCATGAGATAGGGAGTGTGGCCGAAGGAGCATTTAAATTTCAAAACATCTTCGCCGTCTCTCAGGATTTCTCCCTCTTTACCTTCTACCCAATGAATGCGACCGGCCTTTTGGGCTTCGTCGATCAGGGGCTTAAAGTACTGAGTATGAAAGGAGCCCGCATCACGGACTGTGGGATGGAGAGCGTACTCATAATGATCTTTGTGAATGTGCAGAGTTGCTTTGGGAAAAAGAATACGCTGACTGTGCTCATCTCCTCCGAGACCTCCGATGTGATCGAAGTGGAGGTGGGAGACAATGAGGTCGGTGATGTCTTCCGGCTGAAGACCATGGGTCTTTTTTAAAAGAGTGATAAGAGGATTCTTTTCACCTTTTACACCGAAGCGGTCATCGAATTTATCACCATGGTAGTCACCGATGCCCGTGTCGATGAGAATATTTTTGTTTTCTGTCTGGATCAACATGACACGCAGACTCATTTCAATGCGGTTTTGATCATCGGCAGGAATTTGTTTCGACCATAATGGTTTAGGAATAATCCCGAACATGGCCCCTCCATCGAGTTTAAAAACAGCTGGATGAAGCACCGAATATTTTTTCATTGAAAACCGTCCTAAAATTGACTTCCTGCGCCTCTATAATGCCTTTTTAATCCGGCGTTTTTCAAGACCTTTTGATTGTCTGACCTTTCAAAATGCCTATAATGCTCACATATCCAGACAGAGTTTTGTAATTGAAGGAGATGTTATGAACGTCCACGAGTACCAGGCCAAAGACCTGATGCGACAGTTTGATATTGCCGTTTTAAAAGGCGGTGTCGCCGATACTCCGGCAGAAGCCGTTGAGGTTGCGAAAAAGCTTGGCGGAAAAATTTGGGTGGTGAAGGCCCAGATCCACGCCGGTGGACGCGGAAAGGGTGGCGGAGTTAAGCTCGCTAAAACCCTCGAAGAAGTTGAATCCCACGCTAAAGAAATTCTCGGCATGCAGCTGGTAACTCACCAGACAGGCCCTGAAGGGAAGAAAGTCTTAAAGGTCCTCGTTGAGGAAGGCTGTGACATCGATCATGAGTACTATTGTGGTATCGTTCTCGATCGTACAGTTGGAAAAGTGGCGATGATGGTTTCTACCGAAGGTGGAATGGACATCGAGACTGTCGCTCACGAAACACCTGAAAAAATCATCAAGGCCCACATCGATCCTGCTACTGGATTCACTCCGGCCCACGGACGAAAGCTCGGCTACGCTCTTGGTCTTAAAGGGGAGACTCTTAAGAAGGCGATGGCCTTCTTCAACGGCCTCTATCGCCTCTACATTGAAAAAGATTGTTCTAT
>CAZPFM010000315.1:0-3779 GCA_964585845.1 uncultured Bacteriovorax sp. | reverse complement strand
CCGGGACCGCTCAGAGAGTCTCCCCGAAAGGTGGCTACGATGGATATATTTCAAGCTTCATTGGTTTTCCGGTGAATGTGAATAAGAAGTTTGTCGTCATGGCCTATATCGATCATCCGACTCAAAAAGGATATTACGGGGGAGTCACCTCGGCACCGATATTCAAAAAAGTCACTCAGTACATTCTCTATAAGAAAAAAGATTTCGCTCAGTATGCACGCTACGATGAAAAATCCAATAAGGATAATCTTGATGAAGTGAAGTCTACCCAGGCCGCAACGATTAAGACCTTTGCTCCTGGACTCATGCCGGACTTCACTGGAATGGATAAGTCCACGGCCCTCGCTTTAGCGGAAGAGAGAAAAATTAAAGTTCAGGTCAATGGTTTCGGGATCGTGAAGCAGCAGTCCGTTACACCGGGGACAAGTTTAAGCTCGCAGAGCGTCCTGCGCTTACAATTTGAAGCTCCGACCTATGCTGAATAAAGAAAAACTCGAACACATTCTCGGTATTCATATTGATACCGAAAAGACGGTCAAGGGTGTCGAGTGGCAAACTCAGAGCTCTCAAGCTACAGATGTTCTCTTTTACAATGTTTCAGAAGGTGCTGAGGCAGAAGATCAGTTCCGAAAAAGAGCGCAGAGTGCTCAGTACGCTTACCTCATCATCAATCGAAGATTAGAAAATCCTCCCCCTCGCTCGATAGAACTTCCCGAATCGAAATGGAAAACCGCCCAGAAGCTTATCTGCGATGAACTCCTCCCCCTACCTCAACTAAAGTTTATAGGTGTGACGGGTACAAACGGAAAAACCACCACCACAGATCTTATGCTTCAGATTGGAGAGCTCATAGGTTCCAGGGGAATGAGTATTGGAACACTGGGTGTCCGTTATCCCGGCAAAACCTTAGAAGAGTTCGGACTCACTTCTCCCTCTTACATTGATCTGAGAAAATTCATCCATCGCTACGGACAAGACCGTGATTTTTGTGTCATGGAGGTGAGCTCTCACGCTCTTGAGCAAGACCGCTATATGGGAATGAGATTTGATGCCTCGGCCTGGACTTCATTTTCTCAGGATCACCTGGACTATCATAAGACGATGGAGAAGTACTTTCTCTCAAAGTTAAAACTTGTGGATCTGACAAACTCTCAATGCATCTACGTGCCTGAAGGGCAGGAAGAATTGATGAATAAAATTCAAGATGCAGGAAAAAATATTATCAGGACTTCGCTACCTGAAACAATCGAACTTCCTCTTTTTCTGAGATCAAAATTTAACAAAGAAAATCTGGCCCTGGCCCTTCAGATCATGACCGATCTTTTTCCTTCATTCGTGGCTCCCGATCTGACTAAACTTACAGCACCTGAAGGACGATTTTACATCCGCCAAAAAGGTGAAAGTTTTATTGTGGTTGATTTCGCACACACTCCGGATGCGCTGGAAAATATTTGTCGATCCATTCGTGAGAGTTTTCCCCAAAAGAGCCTGCGGGTTCTTTTTGGCTGTGGGGGAGACAGAGACCGCAGCAAACGACCGCTTATGACGAAGGTGGTTCTCGACTATGCCGATCGGGTCTATCTCACCAGTGATAACCCCCGCTTCGAAGAACCGGAGGCGATCATCCAGGATATGCTCAGCGGTCAGGATAACAAAAAGATAGAGGTTATAGTTGATCGAAAGGCTGCAGTTGCCAGGGCCTTCGATGAATTAAATGATGGTGTCGTCTTGCTTTTAGCAGGGAAGGGGCATGAAAATACTATTTCCATAAAAGGAAAGAAGATTCACTACAGCGACATCGAAGAAGTGGAAAAATTTATGTCAGGAAAAAAAGCATGATTCCATTAAAGCTCCTCACTCAATGTGACACCGTGATGACAAGCTCCCTCTCTGGCCTTCCGGAGAAACTCCGCTTTTGCGTAGATTCTAGAAAATACCAGCATCCCATGGCCTTTGTGGCGATCCCTGGTCAAAGGGTGAATCCTCTGGACATCATAGATCCCTTACTCAATGAAGGCTGTCCGCTTGTCTTCTTCCAGGAGAATTCCGAAAACGAGCTAAAGGCCCAGGCCCTGAAAGAGAAACATCCGGATACAAAATTTATCCCGGTAAAAGATAGCGTGGGTTTTCTTCAAGAGATTACGGCCCTTCACATTCGTGAGTGGCAGAAGACCCCCGGACACCATGTCTTTGCGATCTCAGGCTCAAATGGAAAAACGACCCACAAGGAGATGCTCTCATTTCTATTGAGGTCCATTCTTCCCGGAAAAATCGTCGCAACAGAAAAAAACAATAACAACCATCTCGGTGTTCCTCTGACCCTGATGGAAGTGGAAGAGAACACAGAATTTGTGGTTCTTGAACTGGGAAGTAATCATCCCGGAGAGATTAAAGTCCTGTGCGATATCGCTCATCCTGATTCAGGTATTACGACAAATATTGGTGCCACTCACCTGGAGTTTTTTGGGAGTGAAGAGGCAGTATTTGAAGAAGAAGGATTTCTCTATCACGCAGTCAAGGCCAACACCGGCGGAACTGGCTTTTTTCTCATTAATGATGAAGATTCGTTTTTAAAGAATCTTCCTGATACCAATGGATCTGTTCGTTACGGAAAATCTGCAGAAGCGCTTATTCAGTTTCAAACTCACGGAGCCAGTCTGACTTACCAGGGGAAAGAATTCTCTGTAGAAAATAAAAACATCACCGGAGAGCACAATAAGCTTAATCTCATCACCTGCTTTTTTATCGCAGCTCATTTTTTTCCGACTAAGATCTCTGAACTAAAATCCGCGGCTTCAGCTTTTGAGCCGACAAAAAACCGCTCACAGTGGATGAAATTTGAGGGGAAGGATGTTTTCCTGGATGCCTATAACGCCAATCCTTCTTCCATGCGCGCTGCTCTTTCGGCCTTCAAGGAGAGTGTCTCTCAAAAAGGGAAGTCATTGCAGGAGAGTTGTGTGGTCCTGGGAGATATGAATGAGCTCGGAGAAGGCACTGAGAAGTATCACCAGGAACTTGGAGCATTCGTCCGGGATCTTGGTTTTTCCAATGTCCATTTTGTCGGACGGTATGCAAATTACTATCAGAAGGGCTTCCCTCAAGCGGCCACTCACATCTCAACGAGTGAGTTCAAAACTCAGTACCGCGGAGTATGCTTAAAGAATCACGAGATTCACTTCATAAAAGGGTCTCGCTCTTTACAATTGGAGTCACTCTTCGATATAACTTAAGTTTATCTTTTTTAAAGGGATAAACATGCTGTATCATTGGCTTTCCCCCCTAAGTCAATCTCACGCTTTTTTTAACGTTTTTCGGTACATCACTTTCCGTACTTTCTTAGCGTTTATTATTGCCACCCTGGTTTCAATCCTTTGGGGCAAGCGTTTTATTGCTCTCATGAAGCTTCGTCAGTTTGGTCAGACCATACGGGACGAGGGTCCTGAGACCCATAAGAAGAAAAAGGGCACGCCGACTTTTGGCGGTGTGTTTATTTTGGGCAGCGCTGTACTTTCTTGCGCTCTGTGTGGAAACTTCCACTCTTTCCCCTTCATCATCGTTCTTTTTGTCACAATCTCGTACTTCTTCTTGGGTGGACTTGATGACTATCTCAAAGTCCTAAAGAAAAACACCAAGGGTGTCAGTGCTCGCCAGAAGCTTCTATGGCAGTTTTCCACGGCTCTTCTAGCAAGTTACGTCATGATTAAATTCAATGTGACGGATTCCAACCTCTATTTTCCTTTCCTGAAAGACCCTATCATCGACCTTGGCTGGTGGTATGT
>CAZPFM010000314.1:0-3785 GCA_964585845.1 uncultured Bacteriovorax sp. | reverse complement strand
CCACGTGCTCACCAGTGATGAGTTTAGGAAGATATTTTTCCTTCTGAGCACTTGATCCATTGTTGGAGAGATTATTCACACAGAGGATCGTATGAGCGAGGTAAGAGAGGGTCGAACCTGCGCAGGCCTTGCCAAACTCTTCCATCACGATAGTTGCCGCCGTTGCCCCCATGCCGGAGCCCCCGTATTCGGGGTCTGCGGTGATCCCTAGAAGACCGAGCTCTCCCATGTGTTTAAAGGCCTTAAGGTTGAAGCTCTCTTCGTTGTCGTGCTTCTCGGCCAGCGGGGCGAGTTCATTCTGGGCAAAATCCCGGCAAACTTTCTGAATTTCTTTTTCTTCTGGAGTGAAAAACCACATGGTGCAATATCCTTTGAATAGGGGCGTGGGGAAGTTTAGCGGAGAAATCAGTTTTTGGGTACGATCAATTGCCCAATGGAGCCGGGCAATATTTTTCTCCACTTTTCGCTCTTGATGAGACTAAAATTAATTATTCATAAGTTAGAGGAAATTCATTGGAAAAAACAGCTCACACAGATCTCGTCCGTCCTGGGGAACAATGGTTTTTCTATTGGAAGACCTCTGCGGCCCTGTGGGAGAGTAAGATCCGCGAGATCCCTCTGGATGAGGTCATTTTTCTTCCTCTGAATTGGGGTTTTCACTCAGATTCCCCGGAGAGTTTTGACTTCAGTGATTCACTTCCTGAGCGAGACCTCCTGCGTCTAACTCAGAGCTTGATGCAGCAAAAAAGAAAATTCTGCTGGCTTCTCCCTCTTACTCCGGCCCCTTTTCTGCCTAACGGAGGAGTGAGTGTCTCTGGCGCTCGCACTCTTTCACTGAATAAGGAAGGCATCCAGCTCTCTTGCGTGGATGCGGAAGGGACGCTGAATAAGATCTATTCTTTTTTCGAGCCTAAGGTCTTTCAGGCCTTCGTGAAGTTCACTCAGAGTTTTGGAGAGTTTTTAAGTAAGCACGAAATCCGCTCTCAGGTCTTTGGTGCTGAATTCTTCTTTACTGAAAACTCATTGAATCACTCCTATCTGGAAGACAGCTCCCAGGCCTTCGATCAGGGTTTTTCACGGTATTTAAAAAAGACTCACTCGGCCCCAAATTCCTTGAGCCCTCAGGAAGAGCTGGATCTTAAAACAAAGTTCACTCAGGAAGTCCGTGAGCTTTTTTCCGGGATGGCCGAAGCGGCCCTGTCCCCTTACTGGTCTGGATGCCAGAAGATTTATTGCTTAGGCGGATCTCCTAGAAACACGATTGAAAGAACTCTGAACAATCAGAAGCCGCAATTGGAATACTTCCATGATCTCTTTAATCATTACTCACGGGGAGAATGGATCAGCTCGGCCCTTCTGACTTCAGAAGAAAAGAAGGGAATCCTCACTCAGGTTCTCCAGGATCACTTCGGAAAAACGGAGATCGAAAAGCAGTACCATTTTAAAACCTCTTCTCTCTCTCTGGGAGAGGAGTGGGAGAGTTATGGGAATGTGCAGATCATCGGCTCTCTCAATAATTCTCACTGGAAGAAGATCGGACTTTTAGATTATCTCGATGAAGAGTTCCGCTGGATGTATCAGCAGCACGATGAGGTCATCTTCACTACGGACTGGATTGAAGAGAACGCGCATAAGATTAAGTTTTTCTCTGCTGAGGGAATGGACCGCACCCATTTTTCTCAGATGATGAAACTCTTCATGATGGGGCAGAAGATTCTCTTCGATAAATCCGGTCTTTCACCTGAGCTTGAGCGGCGGCTTGAGATCTTCTATCTTGAAAATAATCTTGATCGCCAGAGTGTGAATTTTCAGACCCAGATCGTTCTCACTACTCTAGGAGATGGTAAGTTCATCACTTTTGAGGGAGATAAGCTTAAGACGGCTTCTCAGGCCAAGTTTGTCTGGAAGAATATTTTCAAGTGGCTCAATCTTATTCAACCCGAAGTCCATATGGACACTGATGTCTTCGGTCTCTGGAAGATCCGTGCGACGAATGCCTCGGACTTAAACTTCCTCGATGTGAGGCGCTTTTCCGTCTACAATCCGACAAGCTACAAGAAAAATATTACTGTTAAAACTCAGAAGCATTTTGCGTTCATGCGTATGAATGAGCCTTTGCGAGCGAAGGCACAGTCCAACCCACAGGGAGTGGATATTGAACTTCTTCCCGGTGGAAGGGTGTCATTAGATTTTGGACATTACGAGGAAAGATGAAGCTCTATTTAATCTATCATTTTCAGTCCTCCCACAATGCGGACAATGAGTTCCGCCCGGCCAAATACCGGGTGCTCTATTTTTTTAATGATGATGAGTTCCTCGATGAATCCAGCCTGAGAAGTCGTTATAAAGACTTCGCCCCCGAGGGAGGGGAGGATCTCTCTTTTCAAAGTCTCGATCTCATGAAGGATTTTGCTATGAGCTTTGCTTCGGAATTTGAGGCCGAGGAAGTCCGCCTTATCTCTGCCCAGGACTACAACGTGGGCCAGGACTCGGTAAAAGACCGCAAGGGTCTAGGCCAGGTATTTGCTAAGTATGGCGAAGCGGTGGTGAATCCGGAGTTTAAGAAGAGGGGTGGGATTTTTGGGAAGTTGTTTCGGTAGATATAATGCTTGAAGACTTCTTATTCACCATGTTGGAAATTATCTTTTTGTATCCTGGGGCTTGTCTTCGGTGAATTTCCTTTCATCGAGATAAGCCCTTTAAGTACATTTTAAATGATGACTGGTCTCTAAATTCATCAATTGGCATACTTCTCTTTGCGTTTATTTTAGGTGTTATTTATTCTATGCTTTAAATGTAAGCGATAAGCCTCTCCAGAATTGTTTACGTCTCTATTCCCGAAATTAAACCTTAAGATTAGGCACTTAGATCTTTAATCCGATCCCAATCATAGTGTCCATAGTAAATCTCGAAAGATATTCTCCCCGACTTATGTTCATTCCATTGATTTTTAAAGGATATCTGTAGTCAGCATAATCTGCACCAATCTCTAAATACCAAATGATATTTTTTGCTATATTAAATCGTAATCCGAATGCTCCTCTTAAGAGCCACACATAGAATGGAGGCTTGTGCCCAAAAGAACTGGAATTCAAATGGTAATATCCAAGACCCGTTTCAAATTTCGCGTACGCGAATTTTTTATCATTAAGAATCTCTTCAACTCCAAAGTAAAGTCGATCTGATGCCGCTTCGACAGAGTTGGAGGAGCCAGGATTCTTAATTTTATACCCTAAGTCCTGCTTCTCATAACGAATAGAAAAACTTCGGGATTCAAACTCTCTCTGGTAGGAAAATCCAATTCTATTATCACGCCTGTTTTCTATGAATTCTCCAGCCTTATTTTCTCTTCCCTGTGCAAGTGTAAAAAAACTTCCAAGATTTAATGTAAGCAAGTCATCGGCTTGAACGAGATTAAGAGAAGTAAAAAGCACAATACAGATTAATACGATGGTGGTTTTGAGCATTCAAAAATAATATATCACTTTCAGTTAATACTATAGAGAGAGATAAGAATTATTAAGCTTTTCTAGACCGTCTTCACTTTAAGTATTGAATTTTCAAGCCTACTGTTCATCCCTTTGACAGGCCTATAAGCTTTTCCAAAATCCCCAAATCCAGCATCCCTCTGAATACAATGGACTCATTGATTTTCAGGAGGACCGATGAAATTTTTGTTCACATTAGCTGTTCTACTTTGCTCACTCTCTAGCTTCGCTCAGGAAAAAGAAGCCTCCCTCGCGACAGTCTTAAAGGTCGCTAGCTGCGAGATGAAGATCGTGAAA
>CAZPFM010000313.1:0-3806 GCA_964585845.1 uncultured Bacteriovorax sp. | reverse complement strand
TGATCGGAGGAATGATCTATCACTGGGTATCTCATCACCGCGAATCCATGGGGAAAATCACTCAGTACTTTCCGTTCCGGGAAGAGAAAAAAAAGATCAAGACCTTTCAGGTTCTAAAGGGAGGGCTTGGTGCTTTTACCTTTATTGCTCTTCTTCTCTGGAATCTCAGCACCATCAAGGGACTCAACATTAAGACAGGTTATTTTGGAGATTACTTCCGCTGGCTTCACCTCTATCAGGAATGGAACATGTTTGCGCCTTATCCAAAGATGGACAATATCTGGGTTGAAGTCACCGGTGAATTAAGCGATGGGACAAGCATTGATGTCCTCACAGGCTCCCGGGAAATCTTTCAGGTTCGGGATCAGGCCTTCTATGAGTGGATGCCTAATGAGCACTGGAGAAAATACTTTCTTAACTTAAGTGAGAAGGTGGATTACGCCAGGTACCTGGGAGGGTATCTCTGTCGGCGCTGGAATAACCGTGGAATCCGTTATGTCCCTGGGACAACCCTCCGGAAGATGAGTATTAAGAGTTACTCCCAGATGAATTACCTGGAAAATGTGAAGGGACCCATTCAGGAGCGAGTCTCCTGGAATCACTGGTGCTTTGACGAGGATTACAATAGAGATAATCCAGGAGCAAAGAAGAGGTAGCTTACTTCTCAGTCATCTTTGTGACATCGAAGTCTTCTCCTGCTAATTCTGGATTGTTCAGGTAGCGCTCACAGAGGCTCAAAAGTCTCAGGGTGGGGACATCATTTTCGACCAGGCTTTTTAGCTCCTGAAACACTTCCATGGCCTTTTGAAACTCTCTCTCTGAAAAAAGATCATACCCTTTCATGTAGAGCTCATAGGCATTTGGATGATTGTTCAGTGGATGTCTTCGATGGAGTACTTCGAAAACTAAGACTGGTTCTGTCTTCCCTTTGACGATCACTTTATCGATAGGACGAGATTTTATTCCGGAAAGACGCTGATGAGTGAACTCTGAAATGAGAATCTGGCATCCGTAGTATTTACAAAGTCCTTCAAGACGGGCGCCGAGGTTCATATTATCCCCCAGGGCCGTGTAGGAGAAAATTCGGCTTGAACCCATGTTTCCGACGCTGCATTCCCCGGTGTTGAGTCCAATTCCTACTTTAAATTCCGGTCTTCCTAAGCGTCGAAATTCCTCGTTGATGGACGGCATTTCATCCATCATGGCCATGGCCGCTTCAACAGCTTGCTGAGCATGATTTCCTATGGAAAGTGGAGCTCCCCAAATGGCGACGATGGCATCTCCAATATACTTATCCAGGGTTCCCTTGGTTTCAAAAACGATGTCGGTCATTTCAGTCATATAGTAATTCAGAGAATGGGCCAGATCCGTAGCGGAGAGTCCCTCAGAAATACTGGTGAAATCTCTCACATCGGAAAAAAGGCAGGTGATGTCCATTCTTTGTCCACCGATCTTGAGCTTCTCGGGATCTTTCAGCATCTCTTCCACGACGGTGGGGGCCACGTAGCGAGCAAACGTGCCTTTAATCTTTCTTTTCTCCAGATTCGATTCCCAGAACTCCCAGAAAGTGCTCCAGGAGTAACTGGCTATGAAGCAGAAAAAGCAATAGAAAAGTTTAGTCTCATAGCCTTCTGGAAGGAGGTAGAGCTTATCAAGTTGATAGGCCCCAACTATGAGGGCCGCGAGAGTTAAAACTTCGATGAAGGCATTTTCAAGGAGAGAAGAGGCAAGAAGGATGAGCATTCCGAGAATGAGAATGGCCAGAGATACTTTAACTGAATCATTGGAGGGCCTGAAGAAATACTGATTCAGAAGCATGTAGGTCATGTTGATGTGTGAGTAGACTCCAGGCATCTTGGAGTCGATGGGGGCCGGTCTTAAGTCGTGGGCCCCGACCGCAGTGGAGCCAACGAAGACAATCTTATTTTTCAGAAGTTTTTTTAACCCTTCATTTTTGGGGTCAGCGTTTAAGAGGTCATAGAGCGAGAGTTCGGGGAAATTTTCACTCGAACCTACATAGCGAATCTTTGTTTCTCCTTCCCGGGAGATTTCCAAAGGCTTCCCATCCAGAGTGAGCTCAGCGGTGAGATTGCTAAAAATTTTGATGGTGTGTTTTTCGTCCTTAAAAGCTTCGAAGGCATTTAGGGCGAGGGAGCCGTAGTAAATGGAATCGATGTTGGAGATTAGATGGTACTGACGAAAGATGCCATCAGTATCCTCTTGGCTATTAATAGTCCCGAGTCCAACCTCAGCGGTAACGAAATCTTCAATAGGAAAGGTGTAGCGAGTGATCTTCTGGGGATTAAGATCTGCCCCAGCGGCATTCTGTGTCTGGATGGCATCGTTCAGCATTTCTAGAGGGGCTTCTTCGAGGACTTCGTCAAGACCACTGGCCAGGGTGTAAGCGATGAATACTCGTCTTCCATCAGTTTGGAATTCTCTTATCGCATCGACGAAGGCTTGGTCGGAGGCAGGGTCAGGAGATTTCTCGGGAAACATAATATCCATACCAACAACTTTAACTTCGAAGCTCTTGAGCTTTTCAAGCATGTCAGCGTAGACCGTCCTTGGAAGAGGCCATGTTCCAAGCTTCTGAAGGGTATAGTCGTCGATCTTCAAGAGCACGACATCAGAATCGCTGAACTTTGAGTCGAGATGAGTCCGCATCCGAAAATCGTAGTAACGGTTCTCAAAAGAATTGGCGTAATCGAGAAAGTTTCCAAGATAGGTTGTGCGGTCAATGTCCCGCACGAAGATCGATGCGAAAATGCAAAAGGCAGCAAAAAGAAAGATGATGACCATCCCAAGAGGTCGGATAAGTTTGACCGATAACTTTGGCATTTTTGCCCCTAAGCTGATTTATGTCATTATCCTTTCATTCTAATCAAGGTATTCTTAGGGAGCAATAAAGGAATGACCCCGGAGATTTAAGATGAGCCTAGAAACGACCAAGTCCAATTTTCACCAGCACGTTAAAGACCTTCAGAATCAGATCACGGAAACCATGAGACGCCTTGATCCGGGTCTTAAGATGAAAGAAGATATCTGGGAGAGGAAGGATCACTCTGGTCATGCCGGTGGCGGTGGTATTACACGGGCGTTCGAAGGCGAGCTTTTTGAGAATGCTGGGGTGAATACTTCCTGCGTCTTCGGTAAAATCGACCCGAAGTTTGCTCAGCACCTAAAGGGTAGTGGAGATGAGCTTTGGGCCGCAGGAATCTCTCTCATCCTTCATCCCCGGAATCCCCGCGTGCCGACCGTGCATGCGAATTTTCGCCTGATTCACCAGGGAGATAAGCATTGGTTCGGCGGGGGAGCGGATCTCACCCCCTATTTTCCCTATGAAGATGATTTCCGGCATTTCCATGGAACATGGAAAGAGGCCTGTGCTCCTTATGGGTGTTATGAGGAGATGAAAAAGACCTGTGATGAGTATTTCAATAATTCTCACCGGGGAATTGAAATGCGCGGGATTGGTGGGATCTTTTTTGATCATTACAACACCGGGGACCTTAGCGCTGATTACAAGATGGTGACGGATCTTTCGAAGTCCTTTATTCCGTCGTATTTTCCCATCGTCGAAAAGCGGATGAAAGAAGATTGGACGCCAGAAGATGAGGATTTCATGCTTCACCGAAGAGGGCGTTATGTAGAATTTAATCTGCTTCATGACCGGGGCACACTCTTTGGGCTTAAGACCAATGGGCGGGTGGACTCGATCCTTATTTCACTTCCGGCCAGGTGCAAATACTCCTACCAATATGCTCCGGTAAAGGGGAGTCCCCATGAGAAGATGTGGCCCTATT
>CAZPFM010000312.1:0-3812 GCA_964585845.1 uncultured Bacteriovorax sp. | reverse complement strand
TGTTTCTATTCCGAAGAAAATTTCACCGAAATGAATTTTCCTCTGCTGGCCCTGGATCCCCTGGATGGCACAAGAGAATACATCAATGGTTCACCCGAATGGGCCATGTCTATTGGGCTCTTTAATAGTGCAGCCTTTGAGGGAGAAGGCTGGGTCTATAATCCAGTCCGAGGAGAAGTCTACTCAGAAGGGGACAATCCCTTTCATGCGAAGGCCTCTTACCGTGGAGAAGTTTCCCGATCCGAGTGGGAAAGTGGTCTTTTTAAAAATCTCCAGTCACAGAAATTTCATCTGGAGCCCATGGGGAGTATTGCTTACAAACTAGGCCGGCTATCACATGGAGAGTGCGACTTTGTCGTGAGTCTTCGTCCTAAAAATATCTGGGATATCGCGGGGGGATCACTTTTGTGTCGGGACACCGGTATAAAGCTCTACTCAAACGGCAAAGAAATCAATGAAGTTAAACCTCTGTACGGGGCTCCTCTCATTTGGTGTCATCCTGAAATCAAGAACGAACTTTTTGAGCTTTTCCCGCCGAAGGGCAAATCGAACTAAGACTGCAAAGATCGCACTGAGGACGACGTGCGATGCAGGTTCTCCTACCTAAAAAGATAAGCAGATGAGAGATCTCAGTCCACTGATCATTGGGGAAGAGCTTCATCAGGTCCTGTTCAATTTTTGCAGGGTCTGAGTTCTTGGTGAGACCCAAAAGATTTGTAGTGCGCTTGACATGAGTGTCGACGACGATTCCGGTATTAATATTAAAAGCGTTTCCAAGAACCACATTGGCCGTCTTCCTTCCGACACCAGGAAGATCTTCGAGTTCCTCAACTGTCTGGGGAACCTTTCCGCCATGTTCCTCCTGGAGCTTCCTTGCACAACCCACGAGGCTTTTAGCCTTATTGTTAAAAAAGTTGATGGACTTAATGACCTCGGCGACCTCTTCCACACTCGCCGCGGCGAGCTTTTTGGGCGCAGGATATTTTTTAAAAAGGGCAGGGGTCACCATGTTGACCCGGGCATCCGTGCACTGGGCGGAGAGGATGGTCGCTAAAAGGAGTTCGTAGGCATTGGTATGGTTGAGTTCACAGTGGGCGTCAGGATGGACTTTTTTTAATCTCTCGAAGACTTCCTGTGCGAGTTCTTTCTTTTTCATGGGGAAATTATAATCACCAAGTCATCCTTTGGAAAACCTGATAGATTGAAGAAATGGGAAACTTCAAAGTTAAAGACCACTATTTCAATAAGGCGAAATCAGAAAACTTCCTCGCTCGCTCCGTCTATAAGCTCGAAGAAGTGGATCAGAAATATAAAATTCTAAAACCAGGAATGAAGGTGGTGGACTTTGGCTATCACCCTGGCTCCTGGATCCAGTACACCAGCCGGGTCATCGGCGATGAGGGGCTCGTGGTTGGGATCGACATCCGGGAGCTCAACAAGAAGCTTGCGGGAATCAAAAATGTGCGGGTCTTTAAGAAAGATATCTTTGATGTCCAGGATCTTTCAGATCTGGGCGTAGATGGAAAGTTCGATGCAGTTTTGTCAGATATGGCCCCCAACACGACTGGAATTAAGTCGCTTGATCAGGACCGAAGTCTTCTGCTGGTGGAGTCAGTCTTTGGTCTTCTTCCCAAATTCCTGACCCCCGGAGGAAACTTTGTGATCAAGGTTTTTGACTCCCAGAATGCTCAGGATTTTTTAAAGTCCCAGAAAAACTTATTTCATGAGTTCCATTATCTGAAACCAAAATCTACCAGAAGTGTCAGTAAAGAATTTTTTGTCATTGGAAAGAAGTTTAAGGCATAATGCATCTATGGTTTTTAAGGATTTAAACTACAAGGCATGCCTTTATCTAGGCATCTCAGCTCTTCTTACGTTCCCGGCTTGGGGGAATCTTAATTTCATCAAAGATAACACTCTGTTTAAGGCGCATTCTCCTACCGTGGTTGACGGACAGGAGCACCAAAGTGACGCTGAGTGGAAGAAAATCATGTCCGAGCATCAGGATTGGACTGAGCAAGTTGATTACGACTCTTCACGTTACCTGGTTAAGTACACCTTCAATGATGAACTTGAGTCCTATATCAAAAAACAGCTTTCACTCTATCGCCCGGATTTTGTCTCCGTGGTGGTGCTCAATAATGAAAATGGTCATATCCTCTCGGCGGTCGACTATGCCCGAGGAAAAAAAGTTTTTGGAAGAGACCTCGCTTTCACCAATACACATCCAGCCGCCTCAATTTTTAAGGTGATCACTGCGGCGGATCTTTTAGAAAATACTCATGTGAAAACCGATACTGAGTTTAACTACCAGGGACGCTCCACCACTCTTTATAAGTATCAGCTCAAAGAGCCGGAGAATGTTCGGCGCCGCTGGATCAGAACTCTTGATCTGGAACGTGCCTTTGCGACATCGAATAATGTGATCTTTGGCCGAAGCGCCATTGAAAACCTCACTCCTGCTGGTCTAAAAAAGATGGCCGAAAAATTCGGCTTCAACCGCAAACTCGTCGATGGGATCAACCTTCCGGCCTCGGTCTTTAACATGGCCAAGGATCAGTACAATCTCGCTGAGCTCTCATCAGGATTAAACAATCAAACCCTCATGAGCCCTGTTCATGGAGCTCTCATCGCTTCCATCATCGCCAATGGTGGTGTCCTGAGATACCCCGTCCTGATTGACTCTCTTCAGAGCTTAAAGGACAAAAAAGAAATTTATCCGCCGCTTCGTAAAGATGAAGTGGTTCTCACTCCACAGACCTCTGAAGATCTTCGGACTCTTTTCCAGGCGACAGTAACTTCGGGGACTGCCCGTTCATCTTTTCGTCGAAGCCGTGAACTTCTTCAGAAGCTTGAGATTGGTGGAAAAACGGGAAGTCTCACCGGGGGAGAACCTCACGGTAAGCGCGACTGGTTTGTGAGCTACGCCAAATCGCTCCATGATCCAAGTGACAAGGGAATTTCAATTTGTGTCATGATCGTTAACCGAAAGAAGTGGTATGTGAAGTCACCACTGATTGCGAAGAACATCATGGAATACTACTACTCTCATATCTACCAGCAGAAAGATAAATAAAGGGAATCTCATGGATAACAACTCTACCGTCGAGAAGAGTGCTTCTACCGAGGAAGCTTCTGAAACGGCGACTCCGATGATCAACAAGAAAGATAAGTTCATCAAAGAAGTTAAGTCTTTCACCCTCATCATCCTTTCTGTTCTTGTTTTTCGATCTGTTCTTTTTGAACCATTTAAAATTCCTTCCGGTTCGATGATCCCTACGCTTCTTATTGGTGACTTCATCCTCGTTAATAAGTTTGCCTATGGATTCAAGGTTCCTTTCTCCGATTGGTTCTCTGATCCTGTGTATATCACTGGTCCGGAAGCTCCTGATCGGGGGGATGTGATCGTCTTTAAATACCCGAAGGATACAAATCTTAATTACATTAAAAGAGTCATTGGTCTTCCTGGAGATACTATCGAAGTCATTGATAAGGTTGTTTATGTCAATAATCAGCCTATCGAAGCTAAAGAAATCGACGGTAAAGAAATCCTCGAGGATATGGATGACCGTTATAAATCTTATCAGTTTAAATTTCTCGAAACCAAAACCGGTGATGTCACTCACATGACTCAGATCGATGTCGGAAACGACTTCTCAGCGAATTACTATAAATTTACTGTCCCCAAGGATAATTACTTTGTGATGGGAGATAACCGGGATTTCTCAGCAGATTCTCGCCGCTGGGGAACAGTTCCTTTCGGTCACATCAAGGGTCAAGCCATCATGGTCTGGTTCTCCCTCTCTGTCCCT
>CAZPFM010000311.1:0-3812 GCA_964585845.1 uncultured Bacteriovorax sp. | reverse complement strand
CGTCTTATCCTTGAGCAGCTGAAGAATCTGAAGAAGGGAGTAAAAAAAGCTGAAGAAGCTTACGGCCTTAACAAAAGAGATTATCAGAATGGACTTGTCTCTAACTTAGATGTTCTTCAGTCCCTCAATATCTTCATCGAGTCCAAGAGGGCCTATGACCAGCTGATTCTTGAGGCCCATAAGATCCAGAAACAAATCGAAGCTTCCTTGGGAGAGTTGCCATGAGTCTAGCTGACATATCGATAAAAAAACCTGTCTTTGCCTGGATGCTCATGGCGTCCATGATCATCTTTGGTTTTTTCTCCATGCAGAGGATGGGTGTCTCCCAACTTCCGGATGTGGATTTTCCCATGGTTAATATTTCCGTTACCTACGAGGGCGCGGCCCCGGAAGTAATGGAACTGGATGTGATTGATCCGGTTGAGTCAGCTGTTCTTTCAATTGAAGGAGTAAAGAGTATCAACTCTTCAGCAAAGCTTGGTACGGCCAATGTCTCAGTAGAATTTGATCTCGATAAAAATATTGATGTGGCCGTCTCTGAAATTGAAGCCAAACTTAATCAGGCCGCGAGATATCTTCCTGACGATGTGGATCCACCGGTCATTTCAAAAATCAATCCCGACGACCGACCCATTCTATTTATGGCCGTCACTGCTCCCGGTATGGAGCCTAAAGAACTCATGGCCTACGTTCGGGACAATCTAAAAGATCAGTTTCAGACCGTCTCTGGGGTAGCGGATGTATTTGTCGCGGGCTACATCGATCCAAACCTTCGGGTTTGGGTTAAAAATGAAGAACTCAATCGGCTTGAATTCACTGTAAGTGACGTGATTGCCGCAATCCAGGCCGAACACAAAGAATCTCCTTCAGGTTTTATCGATAACGCTACCACAGAAAAAAACGTCCGGACTCTTGGTGAAGCGACTAGTGTAGAAGAATTCCGAAAACTTCCTATGATAAGACGAGGGGGCGGTGCTAACTTTCGGCCGGTCTTTCTTGAAACCGTTGTTGACGTTGAAGAGGGGATCGCTGATGTGCGAAGGATCTCCCGTTCTAACGGAAAAAACGCCGTAGGACTTGGGATCAGAAAACAGCGTGGTTCAAACACCGTGGCCGTGGCCGACGGCGTGAAAGCAAAGCTCATTGAAGTTCAGAAAAACCTTCCTTCCGGTATGGAAGCCTACATCAATTTTGATACCACTCGATTCATCGAAGAGTCGATCCATGAGCTCACCTTCACCATGATCCTCTCAGCAGTTCTCACCGCTGTAGTTTGCTGGCTATTTCTGGGTTCATTCTCCGCCACGTTAAACGTCGTTCTCGCCATTCCGACATCTATTCTGGGGTCTTTCATTATTCTTAAATACATGAATTTTACCCTGAATACTTTCACCCTCCTCGGTCTCTCCCTCTCCATTGGGATCGTGGTCGATGATGCGATCATGGTGCTTGAAAATATCTTCCGTCACCACGAGGACGGAAAGGATAAGGTCACCGCCTCCCGGGATGGGGCCAATGAGATCTCGTTTGCTGCCTTGGCGGCGACAGTGGCCATCATCGCGATCTTCCTCCCTGTGGCCATGATGGATGGGATTATCGGAAAGTATTTCTTCCAGTTCGGGATCACCATTTCGGTTGCCGTGGGACTTTCTTATATCGAGGCCCTGACTCTAACGCCTATGCGGACAAGTCAATGGATGGAGGAAGGAAAGAGAACCTCCAGGATTGGGGACTTTATTGACCGGGCATTTGAAAGACTTGTGGGATTCTACGAACGCATTCTTAAAAAAGCCCTGGATAATAAGATTAAAGTTCTCTTCTTATCTTTGCTCTTTTTTGTCGGAACAGTCTCCGTCGTTCGTCTCATTCCACGGGAATTTGTTCCTGCTCAGGATATCTCGACATTCATGATGCGGATTAAATCTCCTGATGGATCTTCTCTTGCCTACACAGATAAAGTGACCAAAGAAGTGGAGACCTATCTCTTAGAACTCCCGGTAGTGAAACGCTATTTTGTAGCCGTAGGTGGTTTCGGTGGAGGAGCAGAGGCGAGTTCTTCCATGCTTTTTGTGACTCTCAAAGAGCCTCATGAGCGACCAGTGGATCCTAAGACTGGGCGTCGTCCTGGCCAGTCAGAAATTCTTAATAAAGTCCGAGAACACTTTAAGGGTTTTAAAAAGGCCAAAGTCATCGTTCAGGATACTTCCCAGGGAGGACTCTCCGGATCCGGCAGAGGATTTCCGGTGGAATTTACTCTGACTGGTGGGGACTTCAAGGTCCTCACTGAAACAGGTAAAAAAATCATGAAAGAGATGGAAAAGAGTGGAAAGTTTTCTGACATCGATACTGACTACAAAGAAACGATCAAAGAAATTCACATTATCCCTGACCGGGAAGCCGCACGATCCCGAGGTGTCAGTGTCCAGGAAATCGGAACCACCATCAATGCTCTGATTGGTGGGGTGGTTGTAGGAAAATACTCTAAAGGCGGGCATCGAAACGATATCCGGGTGAAGATGGTCGATACCAACAGGCCCGCTCTTGAGGCCATGAAAGATATCCGAGTCAGGAATATCAGGGGAGAGCTCGTAAACTTCCTCGATGTGGTAAAAATTGAAGAGAGACCTGGTGTTCAGGCGATCAGCCGAAAAGGCAGAAGCCGGGCCGTTACTATCTTTGCGGGAATGGCAGAGGGTGTCTCTCAGGGAGAGGCCCTGGAAGTGGCCCAGAAAATAGCCCGCTCTCATCTTCCTCAGGGTTATTCTTTGATTGAATCCGGTTCGGCCGAAACTTTCAAGGAAGCCTTCACATCCTTGATCTTTGCTTTGATGCTGGGGATTCTCATTGCCTACATGGTCCTTGGGACGCAGTTTAATTCCTTTCTCGATCCCATCACAGTTCTCATGGCCTTACCATTTAGTTTTTCCGGAGCTTTTCTCGCCCTCTATCTCATGGGTCAATCGCTCAATATCTATTCTATGATCGGACTCATTCTCCTGATGGGGATTGTGAAAAAGAACTCGATTCTTCTGGTGGATTTTACGAATCAGCGAAGGCTTGAGGGGCTTGGAGTGAACGAGGCCTTGATGGATGCCTGTCCAAAGCGTCTGAGACCAATTCTTATGACGACCTTTGCGACGGTGGCCGGTGCTGTGCCACTGGCCTTCTCTCTGGGACCAGGATCAGAAACATTGAAGCCTATGGCGGTGGCCATCATCGGAGGAGCGCTGGTATCAACGGTCCTGACCCTCGTGGTGGTGCCGGCCTTCTATCAGCTTATATCGCGGAAAAGATCAGCGGAGTAGGGAATCAAGGTAGCGGCTGATATTGGTGATGCGATAGACGACTTCACCATAGGCCACACTTCCACCTTCGTGAGGAGTCTGGCATTTCTTGGCGTTATTATCGCAAGTGTTAACTACCATGCAGGAATTAGGATCTTTTAGATCACTCGGGATGTAATCAGTTTTACCCTGGGTGAGAATGCCTTCAACCATACCTGTGCGGGCATCGAAAACAGGTGAGCCAGAGTTACCATGGAAGGTATCGAGGTTGGTTGAAAACGTTTCGGTGTTTGTATTGAACGTGATTTTGGCCCGGTCAGAGACTTTCATAGGTAGGCCTGATGGGTGGCCAATGACCATAACAGATGCGCTGGAGCTTACTTTGCCATTAGAGCGGAAGCGAAGGGGTGTTCTTCCTGTCACTTTTCTAGAAAGCTTGATGATGGCGTAGTCATTGACTCCTGCGTAGCGAGCAGCGAGGACTTTTTCACAAGTGTAGATATTCTGAAGCGGGAGTTCTTTAGTAGG
>CAZPFM010000310.1:0-3821 GCA_964585845.1 uncultured Bacteriovorax sp. | reverse complement strand
AAAGAGGGGATAGCCCTTGGTGACTGGAAAGAGATAGGTCTCTCCTTCAGAGCGCTTGCGAGGAACAATCTCTTCCTCCTTACCTTTTTTCTCCGGCATATACTCTTTGGCCACGGCCTGGTATTTCCGGGCCTTCACAATGTATTCAGCGAACTGACCCGCAAAAAGGTGGAGGGCCATGTCTTTAAAATCAATCTTAGGAATCTTGAATCGATCCTTGAGTGAATTCACATCCTCATTAACGAGGTTTTGAAGCTCTTTCGGAAACTGAGTCACGGCCTTCACTTCATTCTGAAGTTTCTTGGAAGATTCCTGAATGTCCTTATACTGGCTATTCACTTCTTTTAAGAGGTCATTGAGTTGGCCTACCGCCTGGGCTTGCTTTAAGAAATTTTTTTCCTGTGAGATCGCATTAACCTGTTTTTCGATGTCTTTAAGTTTTGAAGTATCCGAGAGTTCTTTAACCTTGGAGTCCCAGAACTTCTTTTTCTCCTCCACTTCTTTAGTCATGGCCTTCGCCCGGGCTTCACTTTTAAGTTCACCACGGATTTCCTGGAGCTGATCCTGATAATTTGTTCCCCCAAGGATACTGACGATGTCTCCTATGACATTCATGCCATATTTATTTTTAACTTGAGCGATCACATCATTTTGAAGTTTTTCCAATTTATTAGGCTTGGCCGGACTTGGAGGAAGAACCTTGCCAGGAGACTTTCGTGGTGACTGGAGCTGGATATTGGTAATGCTCGCATCATCCACCACAAACTTCATTCGAAGAAGAGCGTCCCAGAGGAACTGAAAATGAAAATTGCCCACTGCCAGAGAGTTGTGGCTTGGTCTTTCCGGATCCGTGACCTCAAGACGCCAGAGATCAAAAGATCCCGTGAGAAAACTTGTCTCGATGCTGTCGATGTTCACCTCGGCGCCATTAACTTGTGTGCCGACATACTCGGCGACAGATTTAAGATGTCTATCGAAGTAAAAACTAAAGTAGAGGAATGTCAGAACGGAGATAATGAGAACGGGAATGATCGCTTCAAAGCGGATCGGTCCCTTCTTCTTTTTTTTCTTCTCTTCTGGTTTTGTCGTTTCAGTGCTCATGGGTCGCTTTCCTTATTACCAGTGATACTGATCGTATTTGTAATACCACTTATAGAATCCGGTCGCTTTGACGGCCTTCCAGAGTTTTGTTTCCTTGAAGCGCTCGACGACGGTGGCGCGGTACTTGATGATGAGTTTTCGGCTCAGAATAAAAACAAAGGGCGAGAGCGTGAAGGTGATTACGGCAGAGCCCATGACAATTGAGTTATTGAATCTCGTATAAGGGATAATCGGCATGTTGTAGAGAGTGGTGAAGATCCCTTCCAGAGAGTTCATCTCCAGCACCGCAGCACCCGCCACATGGAAAAGTGGATCAAGAAGAAAGGCGACAAACTTAAAGAAGAAGGCCATGACAAGAGCGGCGCCGATCTGGATGCGGAAGAAAAAGAGCATGATAAAGATCAGCATCGAATGAAGGGAAAGGACCGGAGTCATTCCCAGGATAAATCCGCAGGTCATGCCGGCCGCTAAAGAGATTGTCCCTGTATCGGAATTAAGAAGTTTGATGAAGGCAAAGAGTTGTTTGAGAATCAGTCCCATGATTTCCCCTAAAGTTGATAGGAGAAAATTCTAAGATTCCTCAGGGAATTTGACCATCACTTCCCGGCATGAGCAGTGCGACAACTTATGTCGAGGCACGTCAATGGGAGCTTACTGCACAGGAGCGGGAATGCTCTCCGCTGAAAGGGGAGTGATCTTCACAGGCATAAGGCCCGGAGGAGTGATCTGTGCTTCAAGGGTGCAGAGAAGAGCGAAGTCTTTTTCTACATCCTGGCCATTTAAACTCTTCGTGTTTGAGTGACGGTATCTCATCTCCTCTTCCATGAAAGGAAGACCTACAACCACGAGGTCAGATCTTTGAATGACCTCATCTTCGAGATCTCGTAGAACGAGGGGTTCATCGGTTTTAAGATAGATGGTCCGAAAAGGATTGAGCTGACGGGTAAAATCCAGGGCAAAGCTTGAATTCATCCATAGAGAAAAGCGGTGGATATCTTCTTCAAAGACAAGCTCATCAATGAGGTCTCTTAAAGCTTCCCGGTGATACTTAGGTGAGAGAGTTTCAGGCACATAAGGTGTTACAACCTGCACACCATCTTTATCTTCAATATGAAGTCTCGGAATATCGGTTTTTCCCACCATCAGTGGAGAGAAAAAATAAGTCCGCCGAAAATTTCCCATTTCAGCGAAAAGTTTATGAAGGTAGAAGCTTTCGGCGTTCCATTTGAAGTCAGAGAGAATGAGAGCATCATTAGTCGGAGAAGGATTGAGCATGGACTTCCTTTTGAAAAAAATCTAATCCCTGTGTGCTATTCCAATGCCAAGAGAAATGCCGAGAATTCAAAAGGTTACTTATGGGTCCTGGCCGAACCCTGGGGAGAATCGGACTAAAATGGGGCAATTTAGCCCTCCGGGGCGATGAAGAATTTACACTGGGCACCCCGAATTCTTCCCGGGGCATTATACTGCCCACTCCGGAGGAAGTTTGCTTAATCTCATCATTGCATTGGTCTCGACCCTGGCCCTCGCCCATTCGACGCCAAAAATTCATCAGCAGCAATGTGGTCTTGAAAAAGACTGTCGGATCAACGTCATCACTTCTCAACGTCCGCTCCAGGCTTCTTGCACGGGTAAGCTCTTTGGTGAACTTGATTGTGAGATGAAGTTTAAATCTCTGGATTCAGCAGAATTTACTATTCTCTGTAAAGATTCTCAGTCGACCACCCATCTCGATGCAACGGTTCCCGTTGAATCTTATTCATACCGTGTGACAAAGATACAGAGAATCCAAGGAGCAGAGAAACTCAAAGTCGATCCGAAGACTTATTTTGCTTTCACTCATCCTGCCTTTAATGCCGTCATTTCTCAATCTGGTGAGACTCTCTCGGGAGAGATTAATCTTCTGCTCAATAAAACGGAGCATAAGATGGATGAAGTCGTTTGTCTTAGTTCTGAATCTGAGCCTTCATTAGACGAGCCAGTTCAAACCGAGAATCAGTTTTAAACCAATCATTTCCGGCACCGCGACCAACGGCTTCAAAAAGATCGGTCACAATCTTTCCGTCCTTCATGATGGACTCGTCGACATGAACGAGCTTCACTTCACCGGTGATGAGTGAACCCGCGCCGGCCTCTTTTCCATAGCAGAGCATATCCCGGAAGACGCATTCAAACTGTACCGGAGACTCTTTCATGCGCTTGGCTTTCACTAGATCTGAATCAATAGGGGTGAGTCCAGTAAAGGAAAACTCATCTTCTCCGTAGGGAAGTTCAGTGCTGGCAAGATTCACCTTTTCATAATTTTTCATCGTGCAGAAATTTAAAACAAACTCTTTTTCCCGCAGGATGTTTTTCACCGTATCTTTGAATTCACCTGTAGCCGTCCGGATAAGAGGACAGAAGGCGATGATCATGGGCTTCGCCGAGACAGCGGTAAAAAAAGAAAAAGGGGCGAGATTATTAGACCCATCGACGTTGCGGGTGGAAATCACCGCTATCGGACGGGGAATAATCGAGCCAATGAGAAATTTGTAATTGTCAGAGAATAGGCCATCAGTCGTAAAGGTTTTCATAAACTGATGATAGGAGATAGAAAAGGGGAGAGCAAGCTCCCCCCTGTTTGACTTAGAAATCGAGTGAAAATTTAGCTGTAGCGCGGCTCACACCAGCAAGCTTCGAAGCTTCGAAGCCGAGCTTGAAGATAGTGAATTCGAGGTTGG
>CAZPFM010000309.1:0-3848 GCA_964585845.1 uncultured Bacteriovorax sp. | reverse complement strand
CCGAAGTTGTGGGGGAAGATCACGTTCACCGTGGCGATGCCCTGAAATTTGACTGGCAGACATTTCTTATGGAAAAGAAATTCTCTCAACTCTGGCTCGTTTCTAATCTTCCCTACAATGTGAGTGTTCCTCTGACTCTCTCATTTTTGCGGATTCCTCAGATCAAGAATATGACTCTCATGTATCAAAAAGAGGTCGCTGATAAGATTCTGCCTCGGGATCTTCGCAACACCATGAACTCTCTCCATGTTCTCTGCCGCTCCCAGTTTGAACTCAAGCAAGTCGTCCATGCTCCTCCCGGGGCCTTTGTCCCTCCTCCGAAGGTGGACTCTCTGGTCCTTCACTTTAAGCGCCGGGAGAATCCAGACATCGAACTTCAGAACATCGATCCTTTTGAAAGTTTCCTTCGCCTGACTTTTTCTCAAAAAAGAAAACAGCTCGGAGGAATACTGCGTGCCGAATGGGGAGGAGAGATCACTGCCCGGGCTCTGGATATCGCAAAAATTGAGCCGACTATCCGGGCCGAAGCCTTGAGCTACGAAGATATTCTTCGTCTCTACAGCGCCTATTCTCAGACTCTCTCTTAGGGAGTATGATGCCTTTTCATGGGTATTAAGATCATTTGTAAAAATAAACGCGCCGGATATGATTACTTTCTCGAAGACAAGTATGAGTGCGGCGTGTCACTTCTCGGAACGGAAGTTAAATCTCTAAGATTAGGGAAAGGCATCATCAACGAAGCCTTTGTGACCATCGATTCCAAGGGTGAAGTTTGGCTTCAAAACGCCACCATTCCCCATTACGAATTCGGCAATATCAACAATCATCCTGAGACAAGAAAGCGTAAGCTCTTGTTAAAAAAGGAAGAAATCTCTCAAATAAACAAAAAGATGCTGACTAAGGGCCAAACCATTATACCTCTGGCCCTCTACTTCAAAGACTCTCTGGTTAAATGTGAAATCGCTCTGGCCCGTGGGAAAAAACTCTTTGATAAGCGTGATACTGCTGCTAAAAAGGACGTAGAGCGTAAACTTCGCAAAGGGCAATACGAGTGACAGATGTAACTACTGATAATGTCAGACAGATCTTTCCCTTAAACCACACGAAGACTTTTTCTCACGAAGAAGCCCTGGAGCTTATTCCCCTTCTTCAGCTGATCTCTTCGAAGACTAAGCGCGAGCTCAATGTCCTCAACTCCCAACTTTCTTTCTTAAAGACTAATTCTGACCGGGCCAACGAGATCCAGGATAAGATCAACGAATCCCTTCAGACCTGGTCTGATAAAATCCGCCGCCTCGGTGTGATTCCAGTATCCCTCTGTAAAGTTCGGATCCCTGGAGAAGATGGTCATTACCTTTGGGAGTATCCTGAGAATCGCCTTTTCATGCACTGATCTCTCATGTTGGAAAAGCTCAAAAACCATTTCAGAAAATTTAAACCACGCCAATTTGTGGTTTTCACCGTTCTCTCTCTTATCATCACTGATCTTTTAAACGGCTATTACCTCACTCTTTATTGGGCAAAAAAAGATTACGGCTCAATTCTCATGCGGGAGAGCATGCGCCGGGGTGGGATGCAGGCCTCAGACTTTAACTCTGCGACCTTAAATGAAATGCACGCCTTCATGGATAATCTCTTCCACTTTTTTCTCTTCATCATTCTGGCGAATAATCTCTTCTTTTATTTTTTCTATCTGAGAAAAAGACAATGGGCCCAGGGGTTTGTGGTTTTCTATGCCTTCACCGCTGCTCTCTTTTCCTTGAGCCTTCTTTTCGACAACGCTGGTATGGGTGCGGGATGGTTTTTCTATAACCTCGCGACGATTCCTTACTATCTGTACATCTATCTGGGAGTGAAAACTCTCAAGAACGAAACTACCCTCTAACCTGAAAACTTGGCACGATGAAATTCCCACCATCTGAGTTCCCCCAGTCCGGGATCTTTCGCAGCCCCTTTAAGAGCATCTTCTGGCCCACCACAGAGAGGATGAAAGAATCAAAGGCATCGGAATTTTTGATGATGGTTTCAAGATCATTATCGTAGATAAAGATCTCCATATGCTTTTCGATATTCCGCACGATTTGCTCCCGGGCGACAGAAACAAGTTCGAGGTCAAAGAGCTGAAGCAGTAGTGATTTACTCACCACTCTTGAACGGTAGAGCTCAATCAATGCAATCTGAATATTGGACTCGTACATGGTGAGATCTTCCGGCAAATGGCGCAGAAGATAATTCAGACGGGCAAGAAGCATCACCGAGACATTTCCAAAAGACTCATAGGAAATGCGGAAAACATCCAGAAGCTGGTCGTAGTAATTCTTCCAGACCCAGAAGTCGATGGGACGGTGCCAGTAGGGGGTAAAGCCTTTCCTGAGTTTTCGTTTAAAAGACTTTGAGAGCAAATGCTCATCGGTATTCTTCTTAAGAATATTTTTCGAATAATCCACTTCCTGAGAAGCGATTCTTTCTTGCTCATACTTCTTCGGATTTTTTTTGTGAAATTCCGCATCCTCTTCCAGAAGCTTCTGCATCTCATAGCGCACTTCTCTCACCTGAGGTCTTGGGCACTCGCTAGCGCCCAGGCAGTTAGAGAGACAGGACTCTTCGCAGGGAGGTTTACTCAAGGGAAAATCCACCACGAGCTGCTTGAGTCCATATTGCGCAACCCAGGAAGCAATGATCTCATCCCGGTCCCGGATCTCTTCGTCTTTAACCTGATGGAGGGATTTTAAAAACCAGCGGCCCTTGTCCGGATAATACTCAAGGAGGGAGAAGAAGAAATTCTCCTTACGTCCACCGCCTAAGCTCATTCCTGCAACGTTTCGGACCGTACTCATTAAAGTGGTGACTCCACTTTAAATGGAAGAATCTTCATATCATGGGCCCGTACCTTCGCTTCAATTACTGACGGAGAGAGACCGTTGTGAACGAGGATAAAGCAGCCTCCGCCACCGGCCCCACACATCTTAAGCCCTAAAACTTCCCCTTCTTTTTTAAGCTCGTCCATGAAGGCACGGATCTTTTCAGTGGTGATTCCCGGGAAGAGCTTTTCACGCTCCTCACCTTCCTGGGCGATGAGTTTAAGCATCTCATCCCATTTCCCATCCATGATAGCGAGGTAGCACTTATGAGAGATGTCCGCGATGCGGGTCAGACCATCCACCACTTCCTTCTTTTTATCAAAGAAGGCCTTATAGACTTCCCAATTATTAATCCCCGATGATCGGGATTGTCCTGAGGAGATGAGGGTTAAGTGAGACTCAAGGATCTGGCGGAGTTCATCAGTGAAGAGCTGCTCCACTTTGATTTCTCCTTCCATTCCTCGGATAGCAAGGACACCACCAGTTAAAGCAGGAAAATAATCCTGATAGCCGGCCATCCCCTGATTGAGGATTCGACTCTCCACGGCCTTCACCCGGAGAACTGTTTCCAATCGATCGTAATTCTCTCCGGTGAAGTTACAAAGGGCCCGGTAAAGAGTCACACCCATGGCAGAAGATCCACCCAGGCCTGATCCAGCAGGTGCGCCGGAAGAGAGCTCGATTTTTAATCCGGAATTGATTTCAAAGAGACGAAGAATCTGGAGAATGAAGGTCATCTCTTCAAACTTATTTGAATAGACGACATTGTCTTCCGTGAGTTCGCTGGACTTAAATCGATACTCTTTATTGTAATCCTTGGAGAAGATCTCGATCCCATCAAAATTTATCTTTGAGAGAGTGACCGAGGCCTTAAGTCCTGTGGCCACATTCAGAGTGACAACATTTTTAATAATGAGATTAATAGGTTCAAGATCCAGAGTTCCGCCGACGAGGTCAACCCGGACACTCCCCTGTTTAGTTACCTGC
>CAZPFM010000308.1:0-3868 GCA_964585845.1 uncultured Bacteriovorax sp. | reverse complement strand
GGATTGGGGCGAGGAGTTGGGCAAAGTCGAAGCTTCCCACACCATCAACGAGGACCTGAACCTTAACCCCTCGCTCATGGGCCCGGATCAGGGCCTCCAGTATTCTCCGACCTAAATGGTCGTCATGGAAGATATACATCTCCACGGTCACGAGGAATCTCGCTTGGTCGAGTTCACTCAAAAGCTGGGTGAAATATTCATCCCCGTCGAAGTAAATTTTTTCGGATTCCCAGATCAAGCTATTCCCCGAGTAAAAGCGTAGAACTTGCGGATTTTTCTAAATCTCATCGTATTTTATCACGATAAAGAATTTAAGAACAAAGAGCATAATTTATGGCAATCACCAAAGAATCTTTTATTAAGATGGTCAAATCGGCCTTCGCTTCGAATGTCAGCGATATTCATCTGCGCAGCGATGAAAAACCCTGCTTCCGATTGCGTGGAGATCTGGTGCAAGTCAAGCACGACCCCTTGAGTAATGATGATCTGGGGCTTATTTGCCGGATCCTCATCCGTGACAATGAAGTCATCCAGAATCTGGACCGGATTAAAGAGCACGACGGCTCTTTTGCTGTCCCCGGTGTTTGCCGACTCCGCTACAACCTTCTTCGCTACCAGGGCAAGCTCGCCCTTATTCTTCGACTCATTTCTGATAAGATTCCTACAACAGAAGAGTTAAAGCTACCCGCCGTGATCAATAAGATTGCTTCGGCTAACGCGGGCCTAGTCCTCGTGACAGGGGCCACCGGATCCGGAAAATCTTCCACTCTGGCAGATGATCAATTACATCAATCGAACTTCCGCCTGTCATATCCTCACACTGGAAGATCCAGTGGAGTATCTGCACACACCGGTGAAGGCGAGAGTGACCCAGCGTGAGATTGGTGCAGATACAGAAGATTTTAACTCGGCCCTGCGTTCGGCCCTTCGGCAGGATCCAGATATTATCCTCATCGGTGAGATGCGGGACTCTGAAACAATTTCCATCGCTCTCAAGGCCGCTGAAACAGGTCACCTTGTGTTCGGAACAATTCACACAACGGATGCTCTTTCCACCATTGGTCGACTCATTTCAATGTTTCCACCGGATGAACAGCATGTTGTCCGAACAAGGATTGCCGACAACCTCCACGCAACAATTTCTCAGCGTCTCCTGAAAACAAAAGACGGCAAAGGAAGAGTGGCCGCTCAGGAGATCATGATCAATAATCCCGGAATCAAGGAATGCCTCATGGATCCTCTGAAAACGGCAGAGATCTATACCTATATTCAAAAAGGCAGAAACTCTTCCGGGGCCCAGAGCTTTGATCAGCACATTACAAAACTCTATAAAGACGGTCTCATCAGTATGGAAGAAGCCAAAGGGAACGCCACGAAGCCTGAAGACTTCGAACGCAATCTCATGTTCGGCGACGACCAGGATGATGCTTCAGGGTTTTAAGTGGTAGCGATTCATTTTCGCCTCTTCTTCTGGAGATGGCTTAAGAACCTTTCGATCCTCTTTCTTCTCTTCCTCCTTGGATTAACCTTATTGCGACTTGGGTTCACGCTTTATTTCGGGGACTGGTCACTTCTGGGGGAAAATCTCTCTGACCTTCGCTATGCTTTCTTTCTCGGAGTGCGCTACGATCTCATGCCTCTTGCCTATATCAACGCACTTCCTTTTATCATCCTTCATCTCGGATATTTCCTTCCGGGAAAGTTTACCATCCGGAGTGTGCGATTTCTCTGTGTGAGTCTTCTGACCCTGGGTTATCTCGCCCTCATATGGCTCTACGTTCTGGACTATTCTTTCTATTCTTATTTCCAGGATCACATCAATATTCTTTTCTACGGACTTTTCGAGGATGACACCGGTGCCGTCCTCATCTCGATTTGGAAAAACTACAATGTCATCGTCTGGCTTATTCTGATCCTCGGCTCTCATTACGGAACTTACCGATTGGTTAAAGTTATGTTCTCGAGCTTTGATTTTGATTTAAAGGCCCGGCGGCACTCCCTCTACGTCCTTCCGAGTTTTGTCGTGGGGGTTCTCCTTTTATCATTTTTTGCCCGGGGGAATTTTTCGAGACTGCCTCTTTCTGTGGAGGATGCTGAATTTAGTCAGCATGAATTTATCAATGAAGTGGCCCTTAATGGTGCCCTCACACTCAATCGGGCAATCAAGATCCGTAAGGTCTTTGGTAAAGGAGAGTATGACTATCTCTCAGGTTTTGGGTTTAAGACCTGGCAGGAAGCCTATGAGGTACTTTTTGGAAAAGCGCCCGCCCATGAATCATTAAAAAAGAGTCTCATGCGCAAAACTCCTTATCGTGAAGATCTTGAGAAAAATCCTCCTCACGTAGTGATGGTGGTGATGGAGAGTTTTGGGAGCTACTGGAATCCGGCCGATGGAGAGAAGTTTAACATCCTGGGTGATCTTAAAAACCATCTGCGTTCAGGGTATCTTTTTGATAATTTTCTTCCGGCGGAGAATGGAACTATCGGCAGCATGGTTTCCGTGGCGACTTCTCAGGTCATTAGACCTGGGGCGAGGTTTCTTTCAGAGTCGGCATTCATGAACGTCCCCCTTACTTCCGCCGTGAGTGTTCCCTTTAAGGATAAGGGCTATGATACCCACTTCATCTACGGCGGAAAGCTTGGCTGGAGAAACCTTGGAAAGTATCTCAGAAACCAGGGCTTTGATCGTCTTTGGGGGGCCGAAGAGATTAAAGAGGCCATGCCTGAACTCATGAATTTTGATCCTCGGGATCTTGGAAATGAGTGGGGAATCTATGATGAATACCTTTATCTTTTTATGGAGGAGCAGCTCCGAACGGCGACGCGACCTCAGTTCTTCCTGGTTCTCACTACCACAAATCATCCGCCTTTTGAGTACCCCCGTACCTACAAAGAAAAAGATCTCACAATCTCTGAAGAGATTCTGGAAAAGCTCACAGTGAGTGAGGATCTCGCTCAGAAACGCTTCCTGGCCTTTCAGTACGCCAATCAAAAGATGGGAGAGTTCCTGGGAAGGATTAAAAATTCGATCATCCGGGATGATGTGGTTCTGGGATTAACGGGGGATCATTCCTACTGGATCAGTAAGGGAGTGGGGCAGGACGAAGAGTTCCGGCGCTTTTCTGTTCCCTTTTTCTTAAGTGTTCCTGATCGTTTAAAACAATCTGTTGATACGAATCGCTTCGGTTCTCATGAAGACATTTTTCCGACCCTTTATCATCTGAGTCTTTCAAATCAGAGCTATGTGGGACTAGGCGAAAATCTTCTTCAGGAAAAAAGTTTTGCGGTTAATTCCTCCGGACTAGTCGCTAATCGCGAAGGGGCCTTTCATCATGATAGTTTCTGGAAGTGGAAGGATCTCAAACTTCAGATTCTTGAGCCAACGGAGCCAACACCGGATCTTCTTCTTTTAAAGAGAAAGAAAGAGGCCTTGATCAGTCTTACTGACCTTTATTTGAAAGAAGAAAAGGATCGTATGCAGACTGACGAAGAAAGTGATCCGCAATAACAATTTTTGCCATCGCTTCAACCACCGGGACCACTCGCGGAAGAATGCAGGGATCGTGACGACCTTCTTTTGCCTTTTCACCCACGGTGGAAGGGGCCTTGAAGATGACCCGAAAAAAGATCTCTTCTCCGTTTGAAATACCACCTTCCATACCACCAAAGTTTTTTGAATCCTGAGAGACCACTGAACCAGGTTTGGTGATGAAATCCTCTCCAGCACCAAGGAGAAAACCCACACATGCAGGAAGTGAGAGCATGGCCTTAGCGAGATCTGCTTTGAGTTTATCAAAGACCGGTTCTCCAAGACCTGACCTGCAACCTGTGATTGAGAGGGCGACGGTGCCGCCGGCCGATTCACCCT
>CAZPFM010000307.1:0-3873 GCA_964585845.1 uncultured Bacteriovorax sp. | reverse complement strand
CCCAGAGTTGGAGTACGCGGGACCTGAAGAGTGTGAAAAATACTTCGTTGAGTATTGATAAGTCATAGAAATGTCGATGGTCTTAAGGGAGGTCTATTGAAAGTTGAAATTGACTTCTATTTGAATCAGGATAATATATCTAAGAATTCAATATAGTTACACATTCGATTTCTCTCGATCTCGAATCTAATTCCCACCAAAAGAAATTCATGACTACAACAACCAAACGTCCACGCTCCCCGAAGTCCACTGAAACCCAAACCGAAAATGCTGAAGCTCAAGCCGCCCCAAGAAAGGCAGCTCCACCAGCTAAGGACACGGCCGCTCCTCCCTCCAATGGAGAGAAGATGCACCTTTCGGCCCTGCGGGATAAGGACATTGAGGAACTGACCCGGATGGCGGAAGACTCCCAGATTGAAAACGCTGCGGGACTTAAAAAACATGAACTCATCTTCGCCCTCCTCACTAAAAAAGCGAAAGAGAATGAAGAGATCTGGGGAGATGGTGTACTTGAAATTCTCCCGGATGGTTTCGGATTTCTCCGATCACCTTCTTATAACTACCTTCCAGGTGCCGATGATATCTACGTTTCTCCTTCACAGATCCGCCGCTTCGGTCTTCGAACTGGGGATACGATCGAAGGACAGATCCGTACACCGAAAGAAGGGGAGCGCTACTTCGCTCTTTTAAAAGTCGGACACATTAACTTCCGTGATCCTGAACAGCACCGCTCAACGGTTCTTTTTGATAACCTGACTCCGCTCTACCCTCAGCAAAAGATCAATCTCGAATCCAAGCCAACAAATTACTCGACTCGAGTGATTGACCTTTTTGTTCCTCAGGGCTTCGGGCAGCGCTGTTTGATCGTCGCTCCTCCGAAGGCCGGTAAGACGATGCTCATGCAGGACATCGCCAACTCGATTTCTGATAATCACCCGGAAACAAAACTCATCGTTCTTCTGATCGACGAGCGTCCGGAAGAAGTGACAGACATGAAGAGAAACGTTCGCGCCGAAGTGGTCTCTTCCACTTTCGATGAACCGGCCACTCGTCACGTTCAGGTCGCCGAAATGGTGATTGAAAAAGCCAAGCGTCTTGTGGAAGCCAAGCAGGACGTTGTGATCCTTCTTGATTCTATCACTCGTCTCGCTCGCGCCTATAACACTGTGGTTCCACCGTCTGGAAAGATTCTTTCCGGTGGTGTGGATTCCAACGCTCTTCATAAGCCGAAGCGCTTCTTCGGGGCCGCTCGAAATATCGAAAACGGCGGATCTCTCACCATTATCGCTACCGCCCTCATCGATACAGGTTCGCGAATGGATGAAGTGATCTTTGAGGAATTCAAAGGAACAGGTAACTCGGAAATTCAGCTCGACCGAAAACTCATGGAAAAGCGTGTATTCCCGTGTCTTGATATCAACAAATCCTCCACTCGTAAGGAAGATTTGCTCATGGGAGATAAGGATCTTCAGCGGGTTTTTGTTCTCCGGCGGGTGCTTAACCCTATGAACACTATGGATTCCATGGAATTTATACTTGAGCGAATCAGAGATACGAAGACCAATTCGGCATTTTTGGATAAACTTAATTCCTAATGAAAACAATCTCGCGCATCGCCCTTCTTCTCGCTAAGCAGTACACCTCTATCGGAGGTCAGGCCGTGATCGAAGGGGTGATGATGAGATCTCCCAATGCCTTCGTGGTGGCCGTGAGAAAACCTGATGGTTCCATCCGGCTCAGACGAGATCAGTGGTACGGACTCTCAAAGAAACTAAGTTTTTTAAAGAAGCCTTTTTTGCGTGGGATTCTCATGCTGATTGAAACCATGGCCAATGGTCTGGTTTCTTTAAACTACTCGGCCAATATCGCCATGGCCGAAGAAGAAAGAGAAAAAGCCTTAAAGAAAGGAAAGACGATCGAAGAATTCGAAGCGTCTCAGAAGAAAAAAGAAAAGGTCGATATCATGACCTTTCTCACCATGGCCGTCTCCTTTGGATTCGGGATTGGTCTCTTCGTGTTCGTTCCCCACATGGTGGCCTTCGGCATCGGGGATCTCTTAGGTCAGAACTGGACCCTGGATAGCTTTGCCTTTCACGCCGTCGATGGTCTCGTGAAAGCCCTTATTTTTGTGGCCTACATCTGGGGAATTTCATTTTTAAAAGATGTCTACCGGGTTTTCCAGTATCACGGGGCTGAACACAAATCCATTGCGACCTTCGAGGCGGGGATGGATCTCACCGTGGACAATGCCCGGAAGTTTTCCACCCTTCACCCGCGTTGTGGAACTAGCTTCATCTTCTTTTTAATTCTTATCTCCATCATCATGTTCTCCGCTGTGTTCACACTCATCCCAGTGGGTGCGAATCTTCCACCGATTCTCCGGCATGTAGTGGCCGTCCTCTTTAAGGTCGCCCTGATGCTTCCAGTGGCGGGGATCAGCTATGAGCTCATCAAGACCGCTGGAAAATGCTCAGATCGCTGGTGGGCAAGAGCAATGAGTGCTCCGGGGATGATGCTCCAGAAGCTCACGACCAAAGAGCCTGATGATCAGCAACTTGAAGTGGCCCTCTCCAGTATCAAGGCCGTGCTCTATCTTGAAGATAAGTACAATCTTAAAGAAGCAAACGCGAAGATCGTTCAACTCGAAGAGATCGACATCCGTCACATCGCCGAGATCGAGACCTCAAACGTCAGTCTTAAAGAATTCTTAGAATAGCGACCCCAAGGATAAATTGTGTTCGATAAATTAGACTCTGTTGTCAGACGATACGAAACTCTTACGGAAAGACTCGCCGATCCGACTCTCTATGACCGGGCCGAAGAACTCCGGGAGACGAACACCGAAAGATCCAACATTGAGCCCATCGTTTTTAAATACAAAGAGTATAAGAAGCTTGTCGCCGACATCGCCGGCAATAAAGACATCATCCACAACGAGAAAGACGAAGAGATGAGAGAGATGGCCAAGGAAGAACTTGGTGAACTCGAAGCCTCTCTTCCGAAGATTGAGCATGAACTGAAGCTCCTCCTTCTTCCGAAAGATCCCAACGATGACAGAAACGTCATCCTCGAGATCCGTGCCGGTGCCGGAGGGGATGAAGCCTCGATCTTTGTGGCCGATGTCTGGCGCATGTATAAGAACTACTTCGGTACTAAGGGCTGGCGCTCGGATGTTGTTTCCATTTCCGAAGGGGACCGGGGTCTTAAAGAGATCGTGGTCAATGTTTCTGGAGAAAAAGTTTATTCCAAGATGAAGTATGAATCTGGTGTTCACCGGGTTCAGCGTGTTCCTGATACAGAGGCCCAGGGACGAGTCCACACTTCCACCATCACTGTGGCCGTGATGCCAGAGGCCGATGAAGTGGGGGACGTGGTTCTTGATATGAATGAGATCAGGATTGATGTTTACCGCTCCGGTGGTTCAGGTGGTCAGTCGGTCAACACCTCCGATTCGGCGGTTCGTTTAACTCACATGCCTTCGGGGATTGTGATTGCCATGCAGGATGAGAGATCCCAGTTAAAAAACAAAGAGAAGGCCTTCAAGATCTTAAAGACCAAGCTCTACGATTTAAAAGTTCAGGAAGCCCACGCTAAGGAATCTTCCATGCGAAAGGGACTTGTAGGAACTGGGGATCGCTCCGAGCGGATCCGGACTTACAATTATCCCCAGGGCCGTATCTCCGATCACCGGATCAATTACACCATCTACAATCTTCCGGCCTTTATGAACGGGGACATCGAAGAAGTGATCGATGCCTTGATCGCTCATAACCAGGCGATCCTTCTTCAGGGAGCCGAAGAATAAAAACATTACGGGAGAGTTGGAGTCGTTTTTTCTTCGCTAACGAAGAGAGACTCTCTCAGAACTATCCC
>CAZPFM010000306.1:0-3879 GCA_964585845.1 uncultured Bacteriovorax sp. | reverse complement strand
CAAGGCAAGTGCTGTTGTTCCAGTCTTTAGTGTAATTACTCCACTTCATGGCAAGTAAAACAAGAATTCCTACAAGAGCGATGGCGGCTATCGCATACTTCGCATCTGCACCACCATTCCAGCTGGCACCCTTAGACCCAAGAGGCATAACCTCGCTGCGGATAAAGTCGACGAGCTGTGCGTCTGAGAGATCCTGGCCTTGAAGGAGAAGCTTTGCGCGGATGCGATCTGCCTGCTCCTTGCTTCCAGTCTTTTCAATGTATGTCATGAGATCGGAAGAGGACATCCCATCCGCTTTAAGAGAAATCAGATCCTTTTTCAAATTATCGAGGATCTTATTAAAGGCACTTTGATCCCTCTGATCCCACTCTACGGTGAGCTCGTATTTATACTCCTCGATAGTGGATGCAAGATTCTGTTCAATAGGTTTTGCAAAGACGTTGGTGGTAAAACAAAGGATCAGTAGCCAGCTAATTAGTTTCATATGCATCTCCTAAGATGATTAGTTTCTCTTTCTGATTTAGTTACAAGCGTATGGCTCGTAATGTCCGTAGCCCACCGATGCACCTTCTGTGCACATTTCTTTGCGTCCACTTGTGGTAATGATGGCAATGATGATCAGCGCAGGAAGAAAGCCCCAGGCAACAATCTTAAGGAGTGTCTTTCCTGTCCCATTCCAGTTGGCCCCACGATCCTGAAGAGTAGAGAAGGCTATTTTGAGAGCACCGATATCGAGGTGCCCAGATGGACTCAGGATCTCTTTGAGAATTTCCCGGGGGAGGCGCCCTGCCTCAATTTCAGATTCAAAAAGATCTTCTAAAGCCGCTTCTGTGAGAAGTCCTTGTTCCTGGAGATCAGCAATCTCTTGGGCAAACTGAGCATTGATTTGGGCGATCTGGTCTTTATCTGCCTGATCCCATTCAACAGTCGTGGCAAATAAATAGTCCTGATAGACAGACTTTAGACTCTGTCCCGGCACGGCCAGGGCGACATTTTGGAAGGCGAAGACAAGGGTTAAGAGTAGTACGAATTTTTTCATGGAGACCTCCTGTATGGGGAGATCTAATCCAAAGCAGTCGGGTACTTCAAGAATGTTTCTGGCTTGAAAGAAGATGTTTTTTATTTGGTGTCAAACTGGCCTCATGTGGTGCCTAGAAGATACCTATTTAGGCGATTCATCTACGAGCGCAGCAATGACTAGGTCACCAGAGACGTTCAAAGTTGTTCGGCACATATCTAGAAAACGATCAACTCCAAGAATAAGAGCGATCCCCTCAGCGGGGATACCGACACCGTTCATAATGATCATGATAAGTGGTAAAGATCCTCCAGGCACCCCCGCTGTACCAATTCCTGCGACGATACACATAAGAACCACTTGAATCTGTTGGCCGAGATTAAGTGTCACTTCAAAAACCTGTGCAAGAAAGAGGACAGTGACACCTTCAAAGAGTGCTGTTCCATTTTGGTTTGCGGTGGCCCCTACAGTAAGAACGAATCTTGAAATTTCAGGAGAGAGTTTTAATTCTTTTTCTGCCACTTCGAGGGATTTGGGAAGACAGGCATTTGAAGACGAAGTTGAGAAGGCATAAAGGAGAACTTCTTTGGCCTGATAAAAAAATGTCCAGGGATTTTTCTTTGCGATGACTTTCAGAAGAATGGAGTAGACCATCAGCTGCTGAAGGAGAAGTCCAAGGACCACAACTGCGGTAAAATAAAGAAGAGATTCAAAAACAGATAGACCAAACTTATAAGCAGTTCCGAAAACGATAGAAAATACTGCTAGGGGAGCAAGCTTCATGGCGGCATCAACGATTTTAAGACTTGCCTGGTAAACTTCTTGAAAAAGTTTTACCACCTTAAGTTCCTCACTTTCATCTCGAGAGACGAGGAAGAAGGCGTATCCGAAAATGAGAGCGCAAACCATGAGAGCAAGCATTTCTCCGTCGAGGGCCCGGACGGCAGCATCTAAAGGATTTTTCGGGATAATCGAGACGAGCGCTTCCGGGATAGACTTCGCATTTTGGGCATTCTGAGAAATCGCGGTGACACCAGACTGAGATGAAGAAAACACTGACCGGTCTATTTTAAAGCCTTTGCCTGGCTCCATAAAATTAACTAACCCTATGCCAATCATAACTGATGCCGTGGAAGCAATAATCGTATAGAGAAGTGTTTTCATCGCTACCCGGCCTACACCTTGGTGGCGGGCGAGATCGTAAACGCCGAGGACCAAGGCAGTAAAGACCATCGGAACCACAATCATAAAGAGAAGCCTGAGGAAGATCTGGCCGATTGGTGAAAGAAGATTCGTATTTAATGTATCAATGAAGGGTAACTGCCAGTTGTGAGCAAGACTCCCAAGAATAATCCCAGAGACCAAGGCTAAAAGTAGCCAATGATAAGATTTCATGGAAGCTCCGTTTGATTAATTTTCGGAGACTTCTTAACGAGAGTCCAGAGAATGAATATTAAAAATGATTAATAGTACCGTCGCAGACCAAAGCCTGCTTTGAGGTTTGTCTGGGTTGTTGTTTGATTTCTTCCGTCATCCTGCTCTTCTTTGGTTTGAAGACTCTCAAAGGCCGTATCAAAGAGGAAGTCCCAGTCCGTTGAGAGGGGAAGATTAATTCCTAGTTTCACACCCGGCAGAAGACCTACGGGACCTGTCTGAGCAAGTCCACTGGAAGTGGTACGAGAGAGTCCGTAGCCAAAGCCTGCTCCGATGTAGAAGCGGCCCTCTTCCAGGACATCGAAGGCATTGAAGTAGTAAAGGAGGTCACCAATAAGAAGAGATCTCGTAGTAGAAAATGAGACGCCCGTGTAATTGACGATCTCACGCTCAAGCCGCACTCCCGCATCGAAGCTTAAAGAATGAGTGAGAAACTTTTCAAAGTAGACTTCACCCATAAAGCCACCCCGGCGAGTTTCCTGGGCCTCGACACCAGAGACGGACTCATTGATCCCGCGGGAGAGGGCACCTTTAAAGACAAAGGACTTCCGGGGAAGCATGCTCTGACTTTTGATATACTTCTGGCGCTCTTTTTCCGGCTGAAGAGTCCAGAGGTATTCTTCCGGTGAGTACCAGGTGACAAGAGTTCCCTTTTCCCAGGGAACAATGGCGTCCTCGTTGATAACCTGCCACTGAGCAAAGTTTCCTGAGACGGAAACGGCCCGTGCGAGAAGGGAGACATCATTGGCCATGAAGGTCGCCGTCATCCCGGGAAAAATCCCCTGTCGTTTTCCTTTTCTTGTAATGAAAGACTTTTTGGAATTTGAAATCCCCTGAAGGCTCACCAGTTCATAGGCGTAGGACCACGCCGGTAGGACCAGAAGAAAAAGAAATAGGATATGATGAAGGCGCATACACCTTCATCATATCACTTTGTTTGAAATTTGCTATTTAATGTAGACCGGATGGAAGAAGCCTCCGGCCGATCGAGTGAACGAGTTGATCGTATCATTCTCAGAGTTCATAAACATGATCTCAGCGCGACCATTGGTTGTACCATTAGCGTTGATCTTCAGGATACCCATGTAGAAATTCGTGCTCTCTCCCACAGTTCCACCATCATCCCCGAGTTGCTCTGCAAAGGGAACCGTTGCCGCAAGGCCAGACTCTGGAAGAAGCGTCTGGGCGCCACGCTCAAGGTTTGAGCCATTGGATGAAAGGGTATCTCCTGGAGTCACCAGCTGATACCAGCGGAAGGCATGAGAGTTGAAGGTCACACCTGCCGAACCTGAGTCAGAGATGAGGATCACCCTGGCCTCATTGGTGGTGGTGGCCGGAGCCTTGGGAGCTGCCGGCTGGATGACGAGTTTAGTGATGTTCCCCATGAGGATAGTGTCATCAGCGGCAGAAGCACCAATTGTGCTATC
>CAZPFM010000305.1:0-3880 GCA_964585845.1 uncultured Bacteriovorax sp. | reverse complement strand
CATCTCGTGGAGTTTAATGCCAAGTTTAAAACAGGTGTTTCTTCCGAGATGCTGATCCGGAAAGAAGAGAAGCTTCTCACCCTGAGAAAGACCCCAGGTAATGATCTTCTCAGCGTTTGAGGAGGTACAGATTGAGCCATCGTTCTCTCCCACAAAACTCTTAAGAGCGGCCGAGCAGTTGATGTAGGTGATAGGAATAATTTTTTCTTTGGTGCAATCAGTGATGTACTTCCAGGCAAGATCAATTTCTCTCCGGTTGGCCATATCGGCCATGGAGCACCCAGCGCGAAGATCCGGAAGGATCACATGCTGATCCTCTCTTGAGAGCATGTCCGCTGTCTCGGCCATAAAATGCACACCACAGAACATGATGAACTCAGGTTTAGTCAGGGCCGCGGCTTTACGGGCGAGCTCAAGGGAGTCACCAGTGATGTCCGCAAAAGCGATCACATCATCTTGCTGATAGTGGTGACCAAGAACCACCACTCGGTCTCCGAGTCGCTTTTTAATCGCTGTAAGTTCTTCAAGAACCTTATCATCGGAGAGTTCGGCCTCTGAAATTTCCGGAAGGTGATCCTTTTTTTTCAAATCACCGTAGAGATCCAACATGGAAAATACCTCGTATAAATTTGTGCCCTAAACTTACTTTTTTTAATAAAAAGGGGCAACCCTTGTGTGACGCGTCGGGCCAGACAGAGTTTATTTGGCCACGCAGCAAAAATACTTTAAAAAATAAACACATGGCCCTTTGACGAAGCGTGGCCGATAAACCTAGACTTTTATTAATAGGACCATTCAACGGACCAGAATTTTCAACTCTAATGAAGGAGTGCCGTGTATGAAGATTATCACCATTGGTAATAACAAAGGTGGCGTCGGTAAAACCATGCAGTGTTACCAGCTCGTCTGCCATCTCGCTAACCAGGGTCACCGCGTTCTTGCGATCGATCTCGACTCTCAGGCAAACCTAAGTTCGACACTCGGTGTTCACATCCAGCGGACACTCATTCCTGAGTGGCTCATTGGAGACGTGAAATACGACGACGTGATCTCTGAGGCTCAGGGAGAATTTGATTTCTACAAGAATATTCGTCTCATCGCTTCTTCTCGTCACATGGCCAATCTTGCAAAACTTCTCATTCTCTCTGAAAGCGAAGTCAGAAAGAACGCCGGCAGAAAAGAGCGTCTCATGAAGCTTCGCTTAAAAGAGCTTGAAGGTCAGTTCGATTACGTGGTGATCGATACCCCTCCGATGCTCGGAGACGAGCTCATCATGTCGCTGGTCGCTTCGAATCTTATTCTCATCCCAACACAGGCCCAGGACTACTCTATCGATGGCCTTGAAGAACTCATGGATACTTTCGAGATCATCAAAGAAACTGAGAATCCAGGACTTGAATTCACAATCATCCCAAGCATGGTCAACCCACGCCGGAAGATTGAGCGCATGCGCCTCGAAGAACTCGGTCAGTCTTTCAACGTCACGCCGATGATCCGCAACCTCGTGGACATGCAGGAATCTGTGGCCTTGAAAAAGCCCGTTTTCATGTTCGGAGCTAAATCCAAAGGGAAGCAGGATTACCTGAAACTCTGGGATTCCCTCGGATTGAACTAAGAGAAACAACACACACGCAAACACACATACAACGAAGTCAAGGAGAGGCCATGGCCAAGGAATTTTCCGCTCGCATCACTAAAAGAGAAAGAGTTGTCACTGACATCACTGCTGGCATCGATGAAAAGATTTTAAGAACGACTGATCAGAAGCTTCTTCGTGGAGCTCAGCTCGCAAACATCTCCCTTGCGGACATCGAGGTCCGTGAGCAGGTGCGAACGAAGTTTAACGATGACTCTCTCCGCGAGCTCGGTGAGAACATCCGCATGAACGGTCTTATCCAGCCTCTCGTTCTTCACCGTGAAGGAAATAAGTTCGTCCTCATCTGTGGTGAGCGCCGTTTCCGCGCGATGACCCTGATCGAGATGCAGGAAGCTCCATGCTTCATCCTCGAAAATAAGACTAAAGAAGAACTCATGGCCATCCAGTTCTCCGAGAACCAGGCCCGAGAAGAACTTCACTACATTGATCAGGCCGATTCCATCTTCGGTTACCAGAAACTCACTGGGGCTTCTGAGAGAAAAATCACTGCTGCTCTCGGGATTTCAAAGTCAGAGGTTCACCGCTGCCTGATGATTGCCCGAATTGCAAAAGATGTTAAAGAAGCTGCAAAGAGATTCAACACAGAGAAGTATGTTCTTCTTGAGTGGGATGAGCTTCCGAACAATATCTTTAAAGATGAGATCAAGGATAAGATCCTTGAAGGTACGATCACTAAGCGCCTTCAGCTTAAGCGCATCATCTCTCAGCTAAAGATTGAAAAGCCGAAGCGTAAGAAGAAAGATGATTCCGTGGACAAGCTCATGAAAGCTCTCCGCACGCAGATGAAAGACCCGGCCATGGCCGCTCGTGCAAAAGAAGTCATGCAGGAATTAGTCGGGAAGAACATTCAGTAATTATTCTCAAAGCACGGACGCTTAAGAATATGGGGCCACACTATGTGTGGCCCTTTTTTTTAGATTAGCGGGTAACTGTCAGAGAGGAAGGTTCTACGTCGAAGTAAAGCTTCCGGTCGTCCTCTGACTCGAGGACGACTTTATCATTGGGCTGAATGCCGGCGACTTTATAATAAACATTATTCCGGGCAATCACCGTGTTTCCGGCACAAACTCCAACCGATGTCTTAGTCACACAGCCAGCAGTGCGGGCCAGTGAGCGGAACTCAAGTGGGGAGTTGAGCTTCTGAGACCCAATGGCCTGGGTGATGTAGCGGCCTTCATAATCAATCCCCTCTACTGAGAGATAAGACTTTGAACTCAGATCGATGACTGAAGACTTGGTGCAGATTTCTTTCTGGCAGCCGCGTGTGATCGCTACTTCCCGACGGGCGATGTTTTTAACAATGTCTTTTTCTTTGCCGCCTTCCGGTTTAAGCGAGAGTCCCTGACTGATATCGGTTACGATCCAGCGGTTTCCTTTGTAGAGCACGGTCTCACCGGTTTCGATATCCCGTCGAGCTTCTCCAGAAGGCTTAGGTATATCTCTGGTCTCAGTTTCCGTATTTGTATTTGTATTCGTATTGGTATTTGTACCGGTTCTTGGGGTCTCAGGCTCCTGAGGAGTTGAGCGAGCATCCTCAGTCATGCTGATGGTGTAACACTTGTACTGATACGGGTTAAGACGGTAGTGACTGATGGCCGAATAACAACGTTGAGCCGCAGCTTTGCAGTCTTTGTCATTACTTGAATAGAAATTCAAATAGGGTCTGTCTGCTGGATCATACAGGGAGATGTGGCAGGTGTGAGCAAAGCCGAGACCTGCATAGAGGAGAGTTCCGAGGATGAGGAATTGTTTCATATCGAGCTCCTGTTTTTTTTTAAGCTTCTTCTAACGCATTCCCGGATTCTTTTCACGATTCTTTGAAGAACTTACAGGTTCTTAAGGAAAAAAAAGCCCCGGATTTCTCCGGGGCTCAAGGGAACTTAAATAGAATTTCAGATTAGCGAGTGATGACCACTTCCCGCGGATTCACATTAGAGGTGATGAAGTTGTAGCGGGACTTGATCACAAGATTCCCGTTCATCATGAGTCCAATGACCGTTGAGTAGTTATTAAGGCGGTCGATCACCTGAGCGCCCACGCAGATGGCGTCACGACCGTAGCCCATGCAGCCAGTGGTCTTAGCGATGTTCATCCGGTTCATGTTCGGTGTCATAAAGTTGTAAGAGTCTTCTCCGACGTATTCGCCATCAAACTCAAGTCCTACGATGGTAAGTTCTTTGTTAGAAAGAGTATTGATGACTCTCTCGCCGACACAGAGGTCAG
>CAZPFM010000304.1:0-3883 GCA_964585845.1 uncultured Bacteriovorax sp. | reverse complement strand
TTCAGCATCATCTGGGCCCGGTAAGGCGCCATCCGCTGAAGGGTATTATCCTCTCTTATATAAAGACGGTTCTCTGAACGGGCGGTGAAGAGTCTATAGGGCTCATCACGCAGATTGCTTACAAGATCCTCGATCATGACACCGATATAGGAATCCTGGCGATTAAGATGCAAGGGTTCGAGTCCTAAAACCGCATGGGCAGCATTGATCCCTGCAATCAGTCCTTGTCCTGCCGCCTCTTCGTAGCCAGAGGTTCCATTGACCTGACCGGCGAAATAAAGCCCAGGAAAATCCCGGTGCTCCAGGGAAAGGGAGAGATTAGTTGTATCCAGGACATCGTATTCTACGGCGTAACCATAGACCTCGATCTCCGCCTTCTCGAGTCCCTCCATGGAGCGGACATAGGCCAGCTGAACTTCCTTGGGCAGGGAAGAAGAAATCCCCGACGGGTACATCGTCGTGAGATTCAAACCCTCAGGCTCAATGAAAACATGGTGAACATTCTTATCTGGGTAGCGAAATGCCTTATCCTCAATAGAGGGACAATAGCGTGCTCCCACTCCCTGGATCTGCCCATTAAACATGGGGCTCTTTTCTTTATTGGCCCGGATAGTATCCATGGTCTCAGCATTGGTCCGGGCGAGATAGCAGGAAGCCTGAGGTAAAACCCTACCAAAAGGCGCATTTAGGCTATGAAAGTTCCGAACACTCTCATCAGAGGGCTGCTCTTCAAGCTTTGTATAATCGATGGAGTCCTTATTCAGTCTCGGGGGAGTTCCTGTCTTAAAGCGCAGTGGCCTGGTGGAAATGGAACCAAAGATCTCGAGAAGCCCACCCGAAGGAGCACAACCCACTCGTCCTCCCAGAGATTGCTCGGAACCCGTATGAAGTTTCCCGTTGAGAAAAGTTCCCACGGTCATGATGAGCTTAGTGGTTCTATAGGACCGCTCAGAGGTTAAAAGGGAGAAGCCTCCCTCCTCTTTAGCGATGGAGAGGACTTGTTCCCTGATGACGGTGATATTGGAAAGTGACCCAATCAGGGCTTCCGCTTCTTCAGCGTATTTTTCCTTATCAATCTGAACCCGGCTCGATTGAACCGCAAAACCTTTAGAGTCGTTGAGGGTTCGGTACTGAATCCCGGCCTTGTCGGTGAGAATCCCCATGATGCCACCCAGGGCATCGATCTCTCTTACCACCTGACCCTTACCCACTCCACCCACTGATGGATTGCAGGGAGCTGAGCCCAGGGAAATACCGGGCATGGTGAGAAGAGCAATATTAAGATTGTACTGAGAGGCGATGGCGGCTGCTTCAATTCCAGCATGTCCCCCACCTACCACAACGAGATCAAATTTCATTTATCCTCAAAAGTTCCACGTGGAACAATTCTATTTTCCGATGCAGAAATTAGAAAAAATTGAATTAAGCACCTGGTCAGGGGAAACTATACCCACCAATTCCGAAATGCAATGCCCCAAGGTATTTAATTCAGAAGAAATGATCGCCACATCGTGAAGATCGGCTGCCATCAAACTGTAATTATTTAGATGACTACTCATATTTAAAATCAGTGACTTATGGCGATCTAAAAGCAGCGGGCTGAGAGAAATCGACTCTAGGTATTTTTTATTTATTAAAGTGGTGAGATTTTCAAGTCCTTGGGTCCGGTCAGTCAGGCTGATCGCCCCTATAGAACCAGAAAGAGAGAGTTCTCTGGTGATCTCCTCTTTTTTTTCATCAAAACCCGGAAGATCAGCATGGGTAATGAGAATAAGATCATATTCTTCTCTCAAAAGATCCGGAAGCCCCAGAAGGTCCTCAAAAGGATTAATCAAGAGAATAGAAAAAAAAGCATCCTTTAATTTCTTATGAGAACGCCTGATACCCTCTGATTCAATTTCATCCTGAGAGTCACGAATGCCAGCTGTATCAACGAGGCGGTAGTTCACCCCCTCAATGGTGAGTGTTTCAGAAACATAATCTCTCGTCGTGCCGGCGATGGAGGAGACGATAGCCCGATCCTCTTTAAGAAGCTTATTAAAGAGAGAACTCTTACCCGCATTGGGAAGACCCGCGATCACAATTTCAGGAGAGAGAATTTGATTCGAATTACCCTGCACCCGGCGGGCAAGGGAGTCGACTTTTTCTTTTAAGATGCTGAGCGAATCCAGAAAGTATTTCCTCGCATCTTCTTCCCCTACGTCTTCACTAAAATCAATGGAGAGCTCGAGAGAAGATTTATGCTTTAAAAAAAGATTCCAGATCTCCTGATACGCTTCCTGAAGATTTCCATTCAGAAGAGAGAGACCCTGATCAAGGGCAAAACCAGAATTAGCATTTAAAAAAAGATCGAGGCCCTCTACCTGAGAGAGAGTGAGTTTCTTATTCCTCAAGGCTCTATAGGAAAATTCACCAGGAAAAGCTCTTCGCATAAGTCCAGATGAGACGAATCCATTGATGATTCTTTCCACGTTGAGCATATTTCCATGAACCGAGAGCTCCAGGATATTTTCCCCATTATAACTCTTGGGTCCTTCAAAATACGTGAGACAAATGTCATCGGCTGGCTGACCCTGAAGCAGAAGAGGCGTGTAATAAACTTTTCTGGGAATGAGTTTTAAGAGGTCAAGTTTGAAGAATTTTTGAAGATCACTGAGCGAAGAGAAACCTGAAATTCTGATCACCGCAAGAGCAGCATTCCCCAGAGGGGAAGTGCTGCACGCGATTATTGTTTCATCAGAATATAAAAGATCCATGATTAAGCACTAAGGGCCTTCCCCTTAGAGTTGAAAACGATCATCTGCTGAGCAATCCCCATGATCGTTGAGACAAAGATATAAAGGGATAGACCACTCGGAAGATCCTTCATGATGAAGCCGAAAATAAGTGGCATGAACATCATGACTTTTTTCTGAGTTGGATCCGAAACAGTATTAGGTGTGAGTTTCTGCTGGAGAAACATCGCTCCAGTCATAAGAACCGGAAGGAGGTAATAAGGATCCTTATTACTCAAATCCTGAATCCAGAGAATGAAGGGCGCATCCACGAGTTCTACTGCTCCATAGAGAACTTTATAGAAGGCAAAGAAAACCGGCATTTGAAGAATAAGCGGCAGACAACCGCCGAGTGGATTGGCACCTGATTTTCTAAAGAGATCCATACTCTCTTTCTGAAGTCTCTGAGGATCATCTTTAAATTTCTCCCGGATCTTTGTCAGTTCCGGTTGGACGAGCTGGAGCTTTTTCATGCTCACAAAAGACTTATACTGAAGTGGGAAAGTGATAAGACGGATAAGAAGTGTCAAAAGGATAATCGCAACACCCCAGTTCGGCACGATGGTGTGGAAGAACTGAAGACCTTTTAAGATCCAGACCGCAAAGAATCCCCAGATACCAAAATCCACTGAGTTTTTGAGTTTATGCCCAAGGCTTGAGAGCTCGTTGTAATCTTTTTTAACGAAAACGGCAGAGTACTCCAGGGTCTTGGCAGGTTTCGCCGATCGAAGGGTCATCTCGTTATTGGTGCTTACATTATAAAGAAGTGTCGGCTCTTTATCGAAAAAGATGCTGAAGAGATGGTAATTGAAATCAATCCCTGCCCACTTAATAGCGCGGTCACCGGACTCTTCATCAGAAGCAATTTCAAAAGTATTGAGTTCATCAGTATAAAGAGCAAATTTTCTCTCTTGCTGGTTTTCCAGCTTCAAGTGCTGAGCTGAAAAAATCATCCGGTAATTAAAATCCCGAGTGGAAACCAGAGAAAATTTCGAAACTCCATTCTCATCAATAGAGGGAATAAGAGTCAGGTCATTTTCGGCGTTGTAGTAGCGCTCCCCCGCTCCTTTTGCAAAAGAGAGAGCTTTAAAACCCTGACCAAAATCGAA
>CAZPFM010000303.1:0-3885 GCA_964585845.1 uncultured Bacteriovorax sp. | reverse complement strand
CAGCTATGGGGAGCTCGGGAAGAAATTTAATGACAGCGGAAAGATCCGAAAGAATGTCTTCATTGGAAAGCTTCTCAAGCTCAGGGTAGATCGCCTCTTTCTGAGTATAGTCGATGGTGAGGTGCTGAGAAGAGCGATGATAGAGTTCCGGGGCAAGAGTGAAGAAGCCCTTCTGAGAAAGATTTCGGCAGATCTTTTTAATGTGCTCATTAACTCCGAAAGCTTCCTGAAGAACGATCACTACCGGCAATCTTTTTTCTTTTTCTTCAGTGGAGCAGAAGACACTCATAGGGCCTGAGTCAGTCGGAACGACCAGATAGTTTTCCATGTTCACCTCGAAATGAAGGCTAGCATGAAAAAAGAAAGGGGGACCTAAAGTCCCCCTTGTTTTTAAGCTGCTTTTTCTTTGTTCTGTTTGTCTCTAAAAGCATTCAGATCCACCACATTATCGGCGGAGACACCCTTGCCTTTGCTGGCCATGAGCTTGGCATGGTTGAGGGCTTTTTGTTCTTTCTTGGTGAGTTTCTTTTTTTGCTTATCACTCATAAACGTACCTCCTAAGCAGATTTATTGCTTAGGGTCTTATCGGTTTATTTCATTAAGAAACATATTAAATCTATCAAGTTTTCAGTGATTTCTTAAGTTTACACCGCTCTGCTCTGGCCTAAAGCGTTGAAACTATGTTTTGATTTATCGCAAGTCTTCCTGATATGCAGCAAGCGTCTGATGCCTTTTTCACCCCTTAGGATTATGGAGTCTGCATGAAAATTCTTTCGATTCTCGTCTGTCTCGTTTCTTTTTCTGTCAGTGCACAGGGTCTTTCTTTGAAGGACTATTCATTCAATGTCACTGATGTTCTCTCCCGCGGACAGAATCGCTCGCAACTTTTCAATCAGATGAACACTGATCTCATTAAGACCGGAAGCTCTATCTGTTCTAATCGCGCGCTTGTTTGGGTTTACGACTTTAAACGCTTCTACGGCATCGACGCTGCTAAGATCTTTCTTTTTTATACCGGTAAGACCGGACGAATTGGCCGCAAGACCTGGTGGTATCATGTAGCACCCATCATTAATGAAGGTGGAAATCTTTGGGTGATGGATCCGGGGTTTATTCCAAAAATCGATGCTCCGTTAACTATCAGACAGTGGTTTAAGGAATTTGTTGGCGTGGATTCATGCCGCGAAATCCGGGCCTCGGAGACTGATCTTGTCGAGCGCATGGGCTGGGAGAGAACTTTTCCGGAGTACACGCCTGAGTACGGTCGAGCCGATTGCTACTACCATCTTGCTCCGGCTGGAATCTGGACTCCGGGAGCTGTTTCTGAATTTCTTCTCGGGGTGGATGCGGACGGAAGACCAGTTCCCCCAAGATCATCAGAGTTTGATATGGACGAACTCATGCAGGCCTGCAAAGAGGCTGCGTCTACAAAGTTTGGCCGCGTCTTTGGTGATCCAAAGAAAAAATGTAAAGAGTACTTCGGTCTTCGGGACTAGAACTCGACTTCCTGATAGTGGCAGCTTCGCCAGTCATCCCAGGGTGAGAATCGGGACTTCATAGCGTAGTCCCGGTTAAGCCCTGGCAGGGCCAGAAGGATTCTTGGTTTCTGGCTCATTTCAATCAGCATACGCATGGAAGCTCCGGAGAACTGCTCGTAGCGCTTCTTCTCCGAATTCCATCGGGCAGTTCCAGGATTAACCGTCTGCCTGTCGCCGACCCCTGGGATCTCCGGGGAATACACCCAGTCATTGTTTTTAGAAAGGTGAGGAAAATGCAAACGATGGAGATCTTCCCAGCGCATATCTTTGATCTCAGACCGGGCAAGATTCAAGATTTCATTCATCCTACTCATTTCCTTATCATCGGCGACATTGAGAAAATTCCAGAGACCTTCTTCATCAAGGTCCCACTCCTCCATTAGAAGATCCATCCATCTTCGATAAAGAGGAAGAGCGATAGAATCTTTTTGTACTGAATAATCCCATTCTTTGAATTCTGGAACTTGAAATTTCTTTGTCAGCCTCGGAACAAAAAACCGGGCATCAATGGCCTGCTCATCACACTGAATAGACTTTAAATCATCCAGACTGAATTTTTCTTTTGCTGAAATGAGTTCGTTAATCCGGAATCCCCGGAATGAAGATGAATAGCCCCGGCCACCATGAAAATAAGAATCCTGAGGCCAGTGCTGATGATTGGCAGAATAAACGAAGTTTCTCTTAGGTTTTAAAACAAACGGTCGATTTTCAGGTCCGAGAAAATCGACTTGCTTAAACTCCGAATAACTGAGTTTCGGAATGCCCACCACTCCAGGAGTGGTGTTTTTGAAGACCTTTCCTATCAAGCGGTAACCCACATCTCCGTTAATATCGGCAAAGGCAAAGTTCCAGGAAGGAAGTCCCACGTGCTTTAAGAGATTGTCCATCTCCGTCACAGACTTCACGTTACGGAGTTCAAACATCGAATAGATATCATCGGGATCCAGAGAGAACCCCGACCACCTCAGTAGCAACGGGTCCTCATCCTCGATATCGAGTGGCAGAAAAGGGTAACCGGACTTTGTTGAAGAGAAGCTCTTAAAGAAGAATGGAAGCTGTAGAAATCCAAGTTTAAACCACACCAGAGGTCTTTTGGAGATGATTTCGGATTCGGGAATGTCCTTAACTAAAACTGCATCCGCCGTATTGATATAGGAATTAGTCAGACCCCAGGCCACATGACCGTTGGTACCAGAGACGATGAGGGGAACACCGGGAAGAGAAGCTCCGATGATATTTTTATCCGCTCCCTTGAGTTGAAGCCAGTACCAAAAAAGAGGGGTGACCAGATCAAGATGAGGATCATTGGCAAAGAGTGAGTGCCCTGACTGGGATTTCTTAGCCGAAAGGGCCCAGTTATTTGATCCTGATTCTTCACCAAAGATCTTTGGAAAGTCCTGGAGAACGAATTTCTGAAAATTCTGCTTCGATGGATTTACCGAAGTCTCCTGAGCACTCTTTTTATACTCCCCTTCTTTGAGAATTGTATCAAACCAGGGAACTGTTTCCGATTGAAGAATGGTGGCGGCTCGGTACTTAAATTTTCTCTTCCGGAGCTCATCCTTATAATCCGTCCAGAAGGTCTTTCTCGTTTGGTCAAAGGACTGAAGAAGAAGAACTTGCAAGGTATGGAGAGGTTTCCATTCCTCTGGATCAAGATCCATGTCCTTAAACTCCGGACTGAGCTTTCCCTGAACAAAGCCAGCGTTCACTCCCTCACTATACCATTCGAGTATCTGTTTTTTTTCGGGGGGAAAAGCCTTGAGAATCTTTGAAGCCAGTGACGGAAGATCCAGAAGTCTCATCATGAGGTCGGACTTAAGTTGAGAATAACCGAGAACTTCGGCATTGCGACCCTGGGCCGCCCGTCGAAAATAATCCATCTCCCAGGCCCGGTCGGAGCCATGAAAGAATCCAAAACAAAAATAGAAATCCTGGTCCGAGTTGACTTCCCCGTGTGGAATCCCCAAATCATCGTATTGGACCGGGCAGCGAGGGTTAGCGAAAAGAGAAAGTGAAAACAAAAAAGCGAGTGCTATGACGGGCATGTTATTCCTAGCGATTTTTTAGAACGGAGAGAAACCGCTCGATGGTGAGAGGATCAAACTCCTGGTACTCCGGACTCCGAATTTCGTATTCGATCCGTTCAATGTCTTCACGGGAGAGACGTTGAGGAGATCGACGATCAGTCCAGCCATAATTCCATTTTTTATTTGAGAACTTAACCGGGGAATATGAACCTGCTGTCACCGCCCAGTAGATGAGCTTTGACTGAAACTCTTCACCGGTCTCAGCGATGCACTCTTTTAAGATCAGATCCGAAGTCTTTCGGTCCTCATGGCTTCCC
>CAZPFM010000302.1:0-3897 GCA_964585845.1 uncultured Bacteriovorax sp. | reverse complement strand
ATCAATATTTTGCTGAGCAGTGGTTGCAGCTGCTTCGAGGTCACTTTTTGATTTTCCAACAAGCATGGAGGCAACACCAAAAGTAGCAATACGAGTTGCCGGAGTTTTGAGGGCCATGGAGATAGGTACACCCACAGCAGGGATAGCCGCTCCGACCGCCACCGCAAGTCCGCCCATCATATCGCCCTTGGAGACCTTAGTGAAAGCCCAGGCTCCAACGAGCGCCTTTTGCACGAGTCCTGCCGTTCCGGTGAGTAAACCTGGACTACATTTCACAATAAACTTTGGCCCATTAGGAATAAGGGATAGGGCAAGCTCGATAGCAGCGAGTCCAGCTGCGGCTTTGTACATAGAAGAAACCGTGCTAGTCCATTTTTTGCGCTTATTAATAATCGCGAGAAGATCTCTTTCTTCTTCCAGAGCCATCTTAAGAGTTTCTCGCTGAATCTCTCCTCCACCACCCGCACCAGTGCCTTTGAGCTTTTCCTCCATCATCTCCATATCGGCCATTTGCCGGTTGTGGAATTTGTCCTGATCTTTCCCTCCCATCACTTCACTGGCCACATATGCAAGAGACGCAGCTGCGAAAGCGATGACAGAAGGAGCAACAGGGATCATCGGACAGGACATAGTAGCGGTCCCTACGGCGGTCACGGCCATGGTTGTGATCTGGTTCATGATATTGGACTTCTTCTTTCCATCCGGGTTATTTCTAAACTGATCCCCAGTGTCCTGAGCGAGAGCTACAGGAGCAATAATCAATTGAAGACTCATAAGAACGGCAAAAAACTTATTCATACAAACGTCCTACTTTACGGGCTCCAGTCGGGGCTTCTCTCTTGAGAAGAGTTTATTGTACTGAAACATGTACCGATTTGAGACTTGCTCAAAAATTGAAACATCCTGTCTATCGGAGACATCATTCTCGTTATACTCGTAATCCACATTGGCGTTATTATTTGCCGCCAGGATCCCTTCGGTTAATGAAGGATCATTCACTAAGCCTTCAGTGATGATCCCCCCTGTAACAGACGGTACATCTATCCCTGCGCCGCCCGAAGCGGTGTTCACATTTGTTTCTTCTTTCTTCTCTGAATCCGCAGCAAGAGCAGAATCAAGTCCTGATAAAGATCCTGATCCGAGTCCAGCAAGACCAGAGTTCGATCCGGAGAGCTTGTTAAAGTCGGACATCATCTGGGTAGCAAGCTTCTGAGACTCGCCTTCAAAATCGATCGGCTTCTCACCCTTGGCCTTAAGCTGATCATTGATTTGCTTAGCTATGTTATCTTTAATTTCCTTCAATTTACCTGCCTGAGCACCAAGAGCGGATGCTGAAGCCTCTGCGGCTCCGATGTCCCCTCTGGCCACCTGCTGAGCGAGATCACCAGAGAGCTTGGCAGCAGATTGAAGAGTAGGAACATTGATCCCACCAGCAAAATTCGCGGAAGGAATTCTTACGGGAGACTTACATGCTGAGGAAGAGTATTCCATCCCCTTACTCGTACTGGACCAACATTCTTTCGGAAGTGTCGATCCATCGGCCAGTTGATTGATGGCGTAGCTTCGTCCAGAGTTTGGATCGATTTGAGCACCATTGGAGTCAAACATAGGAGCATTTGTACTTCCGTCTTGAGCGATACCATTATCTGTATTTGTCTGATCTTTAAAAACAGCAAGTGCGTTTTCAAGTTTTTCGATGTTATCTTTTGTTACCTTGGCCCGGTCCATGAGACCTTTCACAATAAGACCTTGAAGAGCCGCTGCGGCACCGAAGGTAATGGCACGCTTATTTGGACTGCTATACATAGAAGGGACTAAACCCTCAAGAATTCCGATTTGAGGTCCAAGAGTGAGAAGCATACTTCCAACTGTGGTGAGCATCCCGCCTTCGCTTTTTGCTCCAAGAAGACTGGGGCCCATTGACCAAGCCATAGAGACTGCGATGCCTGTAAAAGTACTCATTTTGTTTGGCATGCAAGCAACAAATACGGACTTGTCTACGAACGAGCGAACATTCTCAATTTGAGATGCAATCGCTGCCGCAAGATAAGCTGCCGTCACGGCCATGGCCCACATCTTTCTCTTGTTGATATAAGAGAGAGTCTCTTTTTCTTCTTTCAGCGCTTCTTCGAGAGATGCCTTTTGTAAATCTCCTCCAGGCGTCTGCTTCATTTTTTCTTCGAGCATCTTGAGGCTGGAAGCCCTCTTCTTGTGATTCTCATTGAGAGCTTTACCACCCATGATCTCTGAAGCGATATTCACCAGAGAGCCGCCCATGAAAATCATCAGTGACGGTAGCATTGCCCCGAGCTTACAAGAAGTTAAGATGTTGGCGCCAATGGAAGAAGTCGCGATACTGAGAATCTGTTTAGCATAAATATCCATCCCCCCGTTCTTCGCAGGTGCTTCACGGAACTGATCCCCCGCCGTTTGGGCAATGGCCACCGGAGCGAGGATGAGCTGGAGACTTAGGAAAATGGTAAATACTTTAAACATGACTGTATTTTAACTCACTTAAAGTAAAAACCTGCCCTTAAGGACAAACTCTCGGGCAGGTGGCTTTAACTTATTAAATTGTCGTCTGAAGGTCGGTTTGCCGACCGCCAATTATTTTTGCTTTTTCTTAGTTGGCTTCTTCTTCTTTCGGTTTTTAAGAATGATCATAACGATCGCACCGATGACGATAGCAGCGATGATGAACATGAATCCATCATCCCCGTCTCCTGATCCTTTTCGCTTCTGGGTACGATTGACCTGAAGATCGAGAGTCGAATTGGGATTGAAGGTCGCATCCGCGAAGTTTGGATCCTGAACTGAATCTGAACGAAGGTTAGCAAGCTCGGCTTTTTTCTGACGGAAAACCCGAAGAGTGGAAATGAGTTTATCCATGATCGGAAGATAGGTCGAATAGAGATCCTTAGTGACTGAGAAGGTCACGGCCACACCAAGATCTTCTTTCACCGTAGCTAGGTAACGGGTATAGAATCCTGGCACTTCAGAGGCGAGGTGAAGCGCGTCCACCCACTGGTGCTCATTGATCTTTGTGAGCTTGGAATGCTTAGGCTCAGAGATCTGCTTCTTTCCCCCGGGAAGATTGTATTCTTTAGTTTTCTTCAAGTAGGACATGTATTCATCAAGAGAGTCCTGCTCCCCTCTGATCTTTGCAGCAAGGATGATAATAGATTCTTTCTTTCGATCCGCGTTCTCACTTTGGCAAACATACTCTGAGCCTTCCAGTGCACACTCCCAGCCCGAAGGAAGTTCGAACTCGGCGTACTTGCTGGAAAATCTCTTGGCCCAACTCGACTGAACGAGAGTGAGGCAAAGAGTAAGAAAGAAGAGTGCGCGAAGAGACGTCATCATAGGGATTCCTTGAATATAAATGCTTATGATTGATTTTAATCTAATCTCAAGAGCTTACAATGGAGCTAAAAAATGCCCAACTCTGAGCAATTTTATCAGCTTAAAAGCCTGGGGTGAGAAGGGTGAGAGCCAATTATCTGAGCTTCGCCCTGCCCACTAGCCCTGTCTTCAATGGTTTCTTAGCATTGTAGACCTTAGTGATCTTGACGATGGCCGTATCGGCCTGAACCTTCACCACAATGCCACTGGCGACAAGATCATTGCCCCCAATATAGTCGAAGTCATAAAAATCAAACTTCATTCCCTTGGAAATATCGTCGGCCAAACCCTTATCAATCACGAGATAACCCTGTTTCGGAGAAACCTTCGAGACACTGGCCTCTAAATCATAGGCCTTAAACCGGGCATCTCTGGCCCGCGAAAGATCCTTTTCCACTCTCCTCACGAGTTGAAGACCAAAGGTCTGGCCAAGATCCGTTGAACGACCGGAAACAGTCTGAGAAGCCTTGAACTCCGCTCTCCAGGTGTCCCCTA
>CAZPFM010000301.1:0-3905 GCA_964585845.1 uncultured Bacteriovorax sp. | reverse complement strand
ACCCAACCATGGTGCTTGAACTTATTAGTCGTAGTTCTGAGCTGAAAGAATTTTTAAAAAGCCCAAAGATTGCTATTGCATGTATCGAGCCTGACTCTAAGGTTATTTATGCGCTTGAGGGGTCACAATTTGTTCAGCAATTTTTAAAGCAAGTGTACTGAACCTTTGGAGAATCTATGGATACAGTTTATGTCGTTGAGTACGATGATTATTTACGGATAGCCATTGGAGAATATCTTCAATCTCAAGGGTACAAAGTATTTATTTTCGAAAATATTTACAGAGCTTTAACTCATATTCAATCGCTCAACAAAAAGCCTAGTGCTATTATTCTCAATCTTGAAATGGAGAATGGCTTTATATTGTTAGATAAGTTGGCCAAGGATGAAGTGAGAGTGCCAATTTATCTTATGTATAGAGATCCACGTTCTCTCCCCGAGCTTTTATCTTCTAACATAATCTTAAGTAATGGGCCTTTAGATTTGAACGAAATGGAAAGGTGCATTTCTAAGGCTATGAGTGAGAGTATTAAAAAATCAGGGGCTGCACACTTTGTTGATTAGGAGCTAAATGTTCAGTCCACAGTGTTTTTATAGATTTGAAGATAAGTGCATTAAGATTGCGGAAAGCTATTCTTCCTTTGATGAGGCTGCTCCTGAAATTCTTAAATTTGTCTGTAAGTATTTTACTGCTGAATGGGGAACTTATTGGAAGGTGAATTCGGTTCTATACACACTGAATGCATTTTATGTTCATGTTGAACCAGGCCATGATTTTTCTCGTTTAGTTACAAACACTAAATCCCGCTCCCTTTCAATGAGTGAAGGAAATGCAGGACACGTATGGAGATCTAAAATTCCAATATTGTCGAATAACTTGGTTAATGACATGTGTATTCCTCGATCACTGGATGCAAATAAAGGTGGAGTAAATAGTGGGGTTTGGTTTGCATTAAAAAGTGATGATACGGTTTTTGGTGTTATTGAATTATTGGCCAAAAAACTCCCATCTTCCAACACACAAACATTACACTTACTCGAGGCCCTTGGAACGAAGCTTGGTTACTTCTTTCGACAGAAGATAGTTGAACAATAAAGATTTTAAAAATTTTGTATAATCTAAACTGGGTTTAGAAAGCAGCCAAGCTCACACAATGGCCTATTCGAAAGCTGAGCCTGACAAAGCAGGAGGAGCTTTATTCAGTACTTAAAGACCAAATAAAGTCCTACCGTGGCTATTTAAAATGTTGTTCTAGCCTAAATTGAATATTTTGTTACTATTCAACTTCTCATTAGAATCTATACTTATATTCAGATCTTTTAATTTCCCATCACTAAGGCCGTAAACTAATCCATGCACCTTAAGTTTCTGATTTTTTGCCCAGGCCTCCTGAACAACTGACGAGTGGCAAAGATTAAGTACCTGGGAGGAAACATTAAGCTCTGTCAGTCTATTCTGACGCTGCTTTAAATCACTAATTTGGCCCAACTCTTTTTGGTTAATGAAAACTATATCCTTAATATGTCTGACCCAGTTATCGACTAAACCAAAAGACTCTTGAGATAGGGCTGCATTCACTCCACCGCAACCGTAATGGCCACAAACAATGATATCCTCGACCTTCAGGACATCAATTGCAAACTGAACAACTGAGAGACAATTGAGATCAGTGTGAAGTACAAGATTGCCAACATTTCGATGCACAAACACTTCTCCGGGCTCAAGGCCGGTAATCTGGTTCGCCGGGACTCTACTATCAGAGCAGCCGATCCATAGAAATTTAGGTCGCTGAATCTCCTCAAGACGTTTGAAGAAATCGGGGTCTCTTTCTAAGGTCTTAGTTGCCCATTTTTCATTATTATTAAAAATGTCCTTGAGTTCCATTTCCACCCACTTATTTTGCTTCGTTTTATTTTTGTAAAATTAAATCAGGCTGCATTCGAATTTTTGAAAGACTCGAACTTTTTTTGGCGTACCACTCGAATCCAGAAAGACGTGATACTTCAGATCCTTTGCTGAATCTTCAATCTCAAAGCACAAGGGAAATTCCTTTCTTTCATCCACCAGCATGGGTGAATTAAGCTGAACCGTCTTGCAGTCCAATCCGTATTCCTCTGATCGGTCTTTCAAGTGGAAAGTAATTCTGATTGGGCTCTTCGGATTAAGCTGCAAAGTGTACATAGGCCCCCAATCTCCCCAAACGGAATATCGGTTTTGTGATAAATCGGGGATTTTGATTTCGACTTCGGTTTTATCGAACAACGAGTTAAGGCAAAACTTGACTGTTTTCTCACCGAGAAGACCTACCAATTCTGACGCTGACGGATTAAGTACCTTAGATTCATGTGACATATTAGACCTCCATTATTAGTTTGTGAGTTAAAGATACTCTGACTCCTGATGGAAAAAAATCGCTTTATATCTGCTAAATTGTTCGGTATATTCGAACAATGCCTTTGGGCTTTATATCAGGGGTATCCAATGCTTAATCAGATTAATCACAACCATTTGTACTACTTTTGGGTCATTGTTAATGAGGGAAGTCTGAAGAAAGCTTCCCAAAAGCTCCATTTGGCAGTTTCAACAATAAGTGGCCATCTCCGACAATTAGAAGATGGCCTGGGATCACCCCTCTTTGAAAGGGTCTCTCGACGCCTCGTACTTAACGAAAGTGGTTCTAGGTTACTGCATATTTGTGATGGCCATTTTCGAACGTTGGACACAACAGTCGATCAGATCATGAGTGGAACGTCTACCAACAGGCGAATAATGGTCCGAGTGGGAATATCTACTACCATATCACGAGATGTCTTATATAAAGTTTTGATCCGGCTTATCACTGATCCCCGTTATTTTATGAAGATCTATGAAGGGGTGAACACTACTCTGACCGACAGTTATCTAAGGAAAAATCTAGATTTTTTGCTCACTGATCTTTCTTTTTCAGCGAACTTCAAGACGGCAGTTATACCTATCTTGCTTAAGGGATATTGGGCCGTTTGTTCTCCGAAGTTTCTGAAAAGCTTGCGTCGGTCAAGCGGTTTTCCCGCGTATCTGGATGGAGCAAAATTCGTCAATTATACAGATAAAAATCATCTACACTTCCAGATCCTTCGCTATTTCGGCGAGCAAGGCATTGCGCCTCATGCGTTGAGTGAGATCGATGATGTTTCACTTTTGCTCCAGGCTACGCTGGACGGTGAATGCTTTGCAATCCTTCCCCTTGATGCGATTGAAGCTCTTGCAATACAGAAACGTTTGATCAAACTCGGGAAGGTTGAGAACGTAAAAAATCAGCTCAATGCGATCATTAATGAGTCCTCGCTCGGATCGAGTTTTGTAGATGAATTCGATTCATTTCTACGATTGAAGGGGACCTAGTTAGGACTCAGAGTATGTTGTTTGATTGGCAGTTACCCGCGGTGTTCATTTTTTTTTACCCTGTAATATATACATGACCTTGAGTTCTGGCAGGTTCAAACCTGTAAAAACTACTTCAATAGAGTGAGACTCAAGTCTCAAAGGTGAGACTTCGGTCTCAATATTTTTGGGGACTTGACGCATATCTAGTCTCATAGTATCACATGGCCTCTTTGAAACTCGGAGAGCACATGAACAACATTTTAAAAGTTAATCCAATGGCCATCGGTAGAGCAGCAGTTCTCCGATCTGGGGTGGGATTAACTTCAGCCCTGAATTTGAATCCCGGATTTCTTTTAGCAATTATGGCAAACATCCTTTGGGGGGCATCTTTTCTTGCATCAAAGTACACCCTTCAAGCATGGGGGCCTTTTACGGCATCAAGTTTACGTTTTGGGATAGCGACTATTGCTCTTTTTTTAGTGATAACCTTTTTAGGGAAGAGGGTTGATACCAATGGGTTGGCAACCGCCTCGAGAGTTCCG
>CAZPFM010000300.1:0-3908 GCA_964585845.1 uncultured Bacteriovorax sp. | reverse complement strand
TCTGATCATTACCATGATTAAGACATTCTAGGTCTCGCTGCGCTTTAAGAGCATAGATGTCCTGAGAGAGCTTTCTTTTAAGAACCTCATCCTGTTTGGCATTCTCGAGAGCGAGGAGAAGAAACTGCAGAGTAGTCTCGTAGTCTCCGGTTGTTTCGAAGTTAAGTTTTCCAATGATGAACTTCAGGGGGGCAGGGGCCAGGGGAGAATCCTCTATCTTTCGGAAAAGTTCGAGGCCTCGCTTAAAGTTTCCCATCTCGGAATAATAGTGAAAGCCTGCCTGGTAGTTTAATTTATAGTCATCCGGATAAAGCCTGAGGCCCCGCTCGAAAATCTCAGCGGCGCCCTCCAGATCGTCTTTCACGATTGAAAGATACATTCCTCCCCAGAGATAGTTCTCGTAGAATTTCGGATCCAGGGTCGCGATGGTCAAAAACCTTAAGTACATCCAATTTCCCAGATCCCGTCCCTTATAATGCTCGGTATCTGATTCAATGAGAGTCGTCACCCAGTGGATGGAGGAGAGGAGTCGTTTATTCCCAAAGCTCGCTAAGAGAAGGATGTCGCGGTTTATGTTCGTGGCACTCTCTTGCTTTGTGATCTTCAGCGGGGCGCGCGGGACTAAGAGGTTTATAGCAAAGGCGAGGGTCAAGGAAGCGATACCGGAGAGAAGTATGAGATTCTGATTGAAAAATATTCGCTTAGCCATGATCATCTCATTATGCTCAACTTCAGAAATATCACAAAGGTCTTTAAGCCGGAGTTCCTCTCTCAACCTTTTGTCGCTCTCGATGATGTCTCCTTTTCGATTCCTCGTGGATCGATGGTAGGTTTCCTTGGGGCAAATGGTGCGGGGAAAACGACGAGTTTGAAGATTCTCATGGACTTCATCCGTCCGACCGCTGGTATTGTCGAATTTGACCCGGTCCTTGGTAGGAATCGTCAGGAGATTAACCGGAAGATTGGATTCTTACCGGAGAGGCCATACTTTTATCCGAACCTTACGGGAAGAGTGTTCCTCCACTACATGGCCTCTCTTTCAGAACTCAGTGACCAGCAGTTCGTCGATGGAGTGAAAAGGCTCGCCCCGAGGTTCAAAATCGATCACGCGCTGGATAGACCTCTCAAAACCTATTCGAAGGGGATGCTCCAGCGGATTGGTTTCCTGGCGACGGTCCTCCATGATCCCGAGTTTATCATTCTGGATGAGCCGCTCTCTGGTCTGGATCCGATTGGTCGAAAGGAACTGAAGGATGTCATCATCGACTTACACCGCGAAGGGAAGACTGTTTTTTTCAGTACTCACATCGTCCCCGACGTCGAAGAAATTTGTGACCGAGTGATTTTTCTTAAGGAAGGAAAACTGATCTACGACGGTGAAGTTAAAACTCTTCTCTCTCGAGACTCTGGTGATGTCTTCCTGATTAAGGTGAAGTCCGAAAATATCGACCTTGAGTCTCTTGAGGTTGCGTCTGTGCTGCCTCTGCCTGGAGGATACTACTCGATCGAAGTCGGTGAAAGCGCGAAGAATGAGGTGATCCAGCATCTTCTCACACGAAACATTGAAGTCCGGAGTATTGAAACGGTCAAACCCTCTCTCGAGGAGATCTTTTACCAGCTTAAGGGTCAAAATGTTTAACAAAATATTCACCGTCGCCCGATTTACCTTACACGAACTGCTCAAGAGCAAGATTCTTTTCGTCACCCTATTTATCGGATTTCTCATTGCCGTCGCGACTTACGTTGCGACCGAATTTACTTACGGAACCCCGCAAAAGGTCGCGCTGGATTTTGGCTTCGGCATGCTCTCCCTTTCGTCGCTCGGAATTTCTCTCTTCATGGGGGCAAGCCTTCTGCCGAATGAGCTTGATTCACGAACGGTTTACATGGTGATCTCCCGTCCGGTCCCGCGCTGGTGCTTTATTCTCGGAAAGATCCTTGGACTCATGGGGGTCCTCGCCATCAACGTTTTTATCCTTTCGGCCTTCACCATTTCCTGCCTCCTTCTGTTAGGGGGGGAACTCAATCAGGCGATCATCTTTACGGCGGCGTTCAACATTCTCGAGAGCTTGTTACTGCTTCTCGTCGTCGTCTTTCTTTCCCTTTTCTTAAACAGCATCCTCTCTAGTTCAACGGCTTTTCTGATCCTCTTCCTTGGTCATGCGATTCAGGAAACCCAGTCAATAACCTTCGTTCAAAATAGAGCGGTCTTTGAGTATATATTGAAGTTCTATCATTTCTTCCTGCCAGCTTTTTATAAGTTAAATTTCAAGGACTATCTCGTCTACAATACGTCGATTCCTCAGCTGGAGATGCTCGGCTCAGTGCTCTACGGGTCGACTTACTGTCTCGGACTCATATTGCTCATCATCTTTATCTTCAACAGAAAGAATCTCGACTGATGGACATTCTCTTTGGCATTTATTTCTTTATCTTTGGAGCTCTCGTCGGGAGCTTTCTAAACGTCGTGATCATTCGCCTGCCCGAGAAAAAAGACCTTGTCCTCGCTAGATCTGGATGCCGAAGTTGTGGAACTCAGCTGCGCTGGTATCACAACATCCCCGTCCTGAGCTTTATTTTTCTTCGGGGGAAATGTGCCTTCTGCGGAACTCGGATCTCCTGGCGCTACCCCTTAATCGAAGTGCTTACGGGTCTTGTGGCCCTCTGGTTAATGCCTTCAGATATGAGTTCATACGCCATCGCCATTTTCATGTTTCGATTTATCGTTGCCTGTATTTTTATCGCGCACTTTTTCATCGATCTTGACCACCATCTTCTTCTCGATTCACTGAACCTCTACCTTCTGGCGACGATCTCGGCTTATTCTCTTTTCCACTACCCTTGGATCCACTCGCTTATGGGGGGTATCCTCGGTTTCGGGGCACCCCTTCTTGTCACCTGGATCTTTTATAAGATTCGTGGCCAGGTCGGCCTCGGTGGAGGAGATATTAAGCTCTATGGAATATTGGGCATACTTTTTGGTCCCATGGGAATCATCTTTACAATCTTTCTCTCCTGCTTTGTCGGGGCAATCGTAGGCTTGACTCTTATTGCCCTGGGGAAGTCTTCCCGGGATAAACCCATGGCCTTTGGCCCTTCAATCCTCCTTGTGGCGGCATTTCAGATTTATTTCCCCACCTACGCTCACCTTCTTCAGAGCTGGCTCTTTTGATTTTGCGTGAAGCACTAAATCCTTGAAAACTGAATTCCTCTCTGCCTATAATTGATTAAGTTTATTTATCACGAACAGGAATTATTTTGGCCAAATCTCTCAAAGATCAAGTTTCTGATCTCATGACGAAGTTAAATCCAGGTAATGTCGTGGGCCTCGACATTGGGGCCCATAGTATCAAAGTGTGTGAACTTTCGGGGGGACCTGGAAAGTTTAGGATTGAGCGCTTCGGGCTCTTCACTCTTTCCGAAGCCGCCCTGATTGAAGATGAGATTCAAAAACCTTCAGAAATAATCGACGGAATCATCGAAGCGATGGATCAGGCAGGTATCAAATCGAAAACCATCTGCCTTGGCTTATTTGGTCCGAATACTATGACAAAACGTCTGAGTGCACCGGAGGGAACTCGGGAAGAGATCGAAGATCATATTCTCTGGGAGGCTGAACAGTATATAACTTTCGGGGCCGATGACTCCCAGATCGATTTCTTTATCATAGGAGAAAACGAAGGTGGAGGAAAAGACGCCTTGGTAGCCGCAGCGAAGAACGACTTGATCGAAGGTTACTCCGAGGTCGTCCGAGAAGCGAAGTACAACATCAAACTCATTGATCTTAATGTCATCGCTCTTTCCAATGTTCTTGAGGAGACTCTCGGCGCAGATTCGGAAGAACTCGAAGAAGGAGTTCTTCTTCTTGATCTAGGTGCTCAAAGCACAAAGATCGTTGTCTACAAACG
>CAZPFM010000299.1:0-3924 GCA_964585845.1 uncultured Bacteriovorax sp. | reverse complement strand
ACATGGAGTTTCTGGCAAATCTCGCTCAGGAAATCCGCAAAATGATCAGTGAAGAGATGGGTGCTCATCAGGATAAGGGAAACCTCATCCGTCCTGGTGCTCATAAAGAGCGGGACCGCCTGGCCAAACTTACTCACTCTGCTTCCGAGGAGATCCTGAATCTTGAAACCGCCTACCGGCAGAAGACCGGGATCGGGAATCTCAAGATCAAACACAATAATATCGCGGGCTACTTCATCGAGGTTTCAAAATCTCACTTAAATAAGGTTCCGGCCGATTTCAATCGTAAACAGACTCTGGTCAATAACGAGCGCTACCAGACAGCAGAGCTGGTGGACTTTGAAAAAGAAGTGACCTCCGCTCTGGATAAACTCGTTAAACTCGAAAAAGAAATCTTTGAAGGAATTAATCTCAAGATCTCTGATCACTCCCACCTCATTTTAGATATAGCAAAGAGGATTGCTCAACTTGATGTCTTCCAGTCTCTTGCCTGGGTAAGCCTTCAGGAAAACTTTGTTCGCCCGAAGCTTCAGGATAAAAAGCCACTGGTTAAAATCTCCGGTGCCTGGCACCCGCTGATTAAGGCGAATATCCGGGATAGTTTTGTCACTCACTCTATTGAGCTTAACGATAAGACCTTTTTTGGTCTTATCACTGGTCCCAACATGGCAGGAAAAACCACCGTCATGCGGGAAGTAGCGATCATCCAGTACCTCGCCCAACTCGGTTGCTATGTGCCGGCCAATTCCGCAGAGCTTGGCGTCTGTGATTATCTTTTCTCCCGGCTTGGGGCATCTGATGACATTATCAAAGGCCAGTCCACTTTCATGGTGGAGATGGCCGAAACGGCCGAGATCCTCCGGCACGCTTCTAAGCGCTCCCTCATTATCCTGGATGAGATTGGCCGGGGAACATCCACTTATGATGGTCTCTCCATTGCCTGGGCGCTGGTGGAGCATTTTGTAAAAGATCTCAAGGCCCTCACTCTCTTTGCCACTCACTACCACGAGCTCATTGATCTCGCGGAAGGACTCCCGGAGGCGAAGAACTTCACCGTCCGGACCGAACAGAAAAATGGAAAGGTTCAGTTCCTGTATGAACTCATCGAACAGGGTGCCACTCAGAGCTTCGGGATCCATGTGGCCGAACTCGCGGGTCTTCCCCAGTCCGTTCTTCAGCGCTCCCGGGTGATCTTAGAAGAGCTTGAGAAGGAAGAGAAAAAGACCAAAGACCTGCCGGCCGCGGTGGAAGGAAGTCCCTTTGAACTTCCCCTCTTTCAGCCACGAGTTCCTGAGCATTTAACTTCTATCGAGCAGGATTTAAAGGCCTTAGACATTATCAATCTCACTCCCCTTCAGGCCCTGCAGAAATTGCATGAAATGAAGACGATGCTCGCCCCTCTTTAGTTCACTTTTCTTCTGGGTTACCGATGAGAAATCAGAGGTAACCCATGATCCCGAATCTTTATCATTTAAGCTCAACCAAACAGAAACTCTCCTCTGAGGAATTAGGCCATGGCCCGGGGATGATCCCTCGTCACAAGATCCTTATGGCGCTGATGGTGGATCTCTTTATCGTGGCGGCGGTCTCCAGTCTTCTTACGAGTCTTATAGGCCTCTCTCTTGGATCCTATTTCTCGACTCCGACCCTTCAGAAGGTCTGGTCTCTTATGCGGTTTAATTTTTTAAGTCTTGCCACCTTGAGTGTCACAGCGGTTTCTTATTTTTCTCTCTGCTATTTTTTAAATGACGGTCAAAGTGCCGGCGCCCGTATGATGGGACTGCGCCGGAATGTGAAATATCACCATGCAGGTGAAGCCTTCCGTGAGGCCCTGAGCACTCTCGGGGTGTATTTAAGTTTTGGATTCTCTGTCCGCTCTTTTTCAGTGAAAATGCATCGCCACGATTTTCGCTACCAGAAATTCCTGGGCTTTCGGGAAATGAGAGCTCCGAATCTTGTGCATGCTATCGAAGCGGCTTCCCTTCAGAATGAAAAAGAAGAGACTAGAGTCGCAGCTTAATCAGTTCCTTCATTTCGGCAAAAATGTTTTTGAAATGGGCCTGATCAAAATAGGCCTCTCCCCAGGTCATGAAGTCTCTGAGAGAAGTGGTGAGATTCCCTCCCCGCTTGATAAAATGCACAAGCTCTTCGCAAACGATGAAGACCGCCGCGAGATAGGTGATGCGGGAAGCCCCTAACGAGCGGGGGAAGCCTGTCCCATCGGGACGCTCATGGTGCTGAAGAATGATCCTGTCGATGTCCGGTGGAATGAGATCAATTTTCTGAACGAAGGCCGCTCCTTCCAGCGGGTGATTCCGGTAACCCATCACCTGGGATGATCGATCCTCCAAGGCACTTGCCTTGCGGTTCCAGTCCTCCACATCATGATAGATCTCTGGTTTAAGCTTCACATCGTGAAGAAGGGCCGCGAGGGCGAGCTTAATCTCCGCGTTCTCTCGAGGAATTTTCATCTGAGAGGCCAGGGCACAGATGATAAAGGAGAGAAGTCCCACGTGTTCAGTAAAATCCGTCTGAATGTTTCGCAGAAGCTCTTCTAAAACCGCATGGAGATCAGAACTTTTCTTAAAGATCTCGATTGCTCGTCGGACAGTTTTTTCTGATTCAGCAATGATCTCCTTGGACCAACCAAGCTCGTTTCCGATCATCTCCATCTGCTCCAGGTGAGAGATGATAAGAACTTCCTCGGAGTGCTTGGGCACATTTTCGGCGCAGAAACTCTCCTGCATCTCGCGGATAAGAGAGAAACAGCTGGAGGCCGGAACAAAGAGTTTGGTGATACCCTTGGCCTTGAGTTTTTGAGCGTCCTCAGGAGTGAATGAGGCCCCCCGGTTCACAATCTTAATGTAGTTTTTTCCAGAGAGTTTTAGGTAGAGGTCAAAGTCCTTTCTCTCAAGAGTGAGAAGCAGGTTCATCTCCACGGGTATATGACTCGGAATCTCCTTGGCCACAACTTCGGTATAACTCTTAATCAGACTTGTAAAATCCTCCACGTCGATGGGCTTAGAGACCCAGGAAGAGATGAGGGGGTACGAGAGAAAATCATGAAGAGGATCAAGACTTGTGACAATGATGGGAAAGAGAATGTCACTCCAGGAAGAAATCGCGGTGTAGAGATTATCATCATTCCGAAGCAGCAGGGATGAACTCACAATCACAAGTTCAGGATAGCCCTTCTTTTCGATGGTCTGAAGGAACTGAGACTCAGTCTGAACAAAGACAATATCCTCGTTATAGAAATAGCGGATGGCCGTTTCCATTAAGGTGAGAATTCTTTTGTCTTCGTCGGCAAGGAGAATGTATTTAGACATTCTAAAGATTCTAGTGGCATTCCGGAGGAAATCTCAGAAATAAATGATTCACAGACAAGATATGAGAATCATTCATTCTTAATGTTAAGTTCTGTTTAACAAAAGAAGATCTTTTAGGATTTGATCCACTGGAAGCCAAGTTCTTTTGTCTGTGCCTCACTTGGCCTGGACGGGGAACTGGCCATGAGATCTGTCGCAGAAGCCGTCTTCGGGAAAGCGATCACATCCCGGATGGAATCCGTTTTTGCCAGAAGCATGATGATCCGATCAAGACCGAAGGCCATCCCCGCGTGTGGAGGAGTTCCGTATTTTAAGGCTTCAATGAAAAACCCAAATTGGTTTTGAGCATCTTCTTCTGAGAATCCTAAGAGATTAAACATCTGAGACTGCTGTTTATTATCAAAGATTCGAAGTGAGCCACCACCGATTTCATATCCGTTACAGACGATATCGTAGGCATAGGCCTTAACGTCTTTGATCTTGGTCTTATCACTAGAAAAGTAGAGTTCAACATCTTCATCCTTCGGACGAGTGAATGGGTGATGCTTGGCCCCGAGGGTTTTAGACTCCGGATCATAATCAAAGAGTGGGAAGT
>CAZPFM010000298.1:0-3929 GCA_964585845.1 uncultured Bacteriovorax sp. | reverse complement strand
AATCAGCACGGCTTATGAAAGAAACGGCCGAGATCAATCTTAAACGACAGGAAAAACTCTTCCAGCAGGGTCTGGCCGCACGAAAAGATTATGAGAAGGCCCGCATTGATTATTCCAAGCTCGACATGGACGTGGCCAAGGCCCTCGTCTCTCTTACAAAAGCGGAAACTAAACTCTCCCGGCTCTCTGAACAAAAACTTATGGCCCCAAGAGACGGAACCATCGTCCGGATCCTTCCCGGTGAACAGAATCAACTTTTCAAGGCGGGTACCCCCATCGCCGTTTTCGCTCCGGAAGTCCAGACACCGGCCATCGAACTTTGGGTCGATGGGAATGATGTGACCCTGGTGAAGGTTGGACAGAAGGCACAGGTTCAGTTCGAAGGCTGGCCATCTCTTCAGATTCCGGGCTGGCCCTCTCTAGCTATCAACACCTTTAATGCAAAAGTTCAGCTGGTGGATCAGGCGAGCTCCTACAACGGTAAATTCCGCGTTCTGATAGTTCCTGAAGGTGTGTGGCCGAGTTCTAAGATTGTCCGGGTTGGAATCCACGCCAAGGGTTATATCGGACTCACGAATACCTTTATCCTGCGAGAGATCTGGCGGCAGTTAAATAACTTCCCTGCCTACTCAGCTCCTATCGAGGATGAACTGGAGCGACTTCTCGAAGGGAATCAAAAGAAATGATATTTCTGATTTCATTTCTCACGATTACTTTTGTTCACGCCTATACTCCTGAAGAGGTGACTCAAATCGTCCTGGAAAGACTTCCCCTCATTGAGGAAGCGAGCCGCAAGGCCCGTGCCCAGGAGGCCCTCGTGACATCGGCCGAAGGAAGCTTTGACCACAAACTTAAAGCGAAATCCCGAAACCGTCTCGAAGGTGACTACGACAACGATTTCTATGAAATCGAAATCGAGCGACGCACAGGTCTCGGTGGTCTGGGCTTGGCCGCCGGAGTTCGCCGCGGGCAGGGTCTCTTTGCGCCCTATGATGGAAAGCTTAACACCTCATCGGGCGGAGAAATCTTCGCGGGCCTCACCTTGCCTCTCCTTCAGGGCTTTCGCACCGACGAGGCCCGGACTAACCTGGAGATAGCTAAGTTCGAATCTAAGCAGGCCGATCAAGAACTTCGCCTGAAGAAAAACATGTACGTCCATAAGGCACTCACGCTCTATTACAAATGGCTTCTGAACCGAAAGATTCTGATCGTTCAGGAATCGATCCTGAAGCTCGCCGAGAATCGACAGAGCATGATTAGTCGTCGCCACCGGCGCGGCGATGTGGAAGGCATCAAGAAGACTGACGCCGAGCGATCGGTCTTAAAGAGGCGCTCAGAAATTCTTAAGACTAAGGCCAAGCAACGTATTCTCGAAGCAGAACTCCGGCTCTACCTCCCGGAGCTGCCTGAAAAAGACATCCTTCCCGATCAACCATGGTCACGTAAATCTCAGGGCAAACTCCTCTTGGGGAAACTTCCCCAGCTACGGATCCTTGAGCTTGAGCGAGAGAAGATCAAGGCCCGACAAAAGCTTGCTTCCAATCAAAAGCTTCCCGAGCTTTCAGTGGCCCTCATCGGATCACGGGAACTTTCCTCAGACGGCCCCTACGGAAGGGATGCGCTTCAGCTCGGAGTGGGTTTCTCCTTTCCACTTGAGAACCGAAAGGCCAGGGGAAAGACCGTTGCTGAGGAGTACAAGAAGATGGCCATTGAGAAAAGGCTGGAGTTCAGCACCAAGGACTATGCCCTCTCCTATCAATCTCTACGGGAATCATATGATATACTTCTCGAGAGCTGGACGAATCTTAAAAACGAATCCCAGGCCACCGAAACCATGGCCCGGGGAGAGCGCTCTAAGTGGCAGCAAGGGGGATCAGATCTCTACTTTGTGAACCTTAGAGAAGAAGATGTGGCCGATGTCGAAATCAAAAAATGGTCAACCATCGTCGAACTTGCTCAGACCGATATTGATCTGCGCCTCCTCGAAGTGAGCCTGGTTCCCTGAGCCACAGGGTCGGTTGAGCTTTAGACTCTCTTAACTTTTTTACCAATACCATGAATGCGAGAATCTCTACAGGTCGTTTAGGTAAATAGAAAAAGGAGTTTCTATGCAAGTTTCAGAGATCATGCATAAAGGAGTCAACATCGTTCAGATCAACGATTCCCTTCAGCACGTGGCCAAGATGATGAAAGACCGGGACCTTGGAAGTCTTCCCGTCTATAAAGATTTAAGACCGGTTGGGTTTGTCACAGACCGGGACATCGTCGTCTCCTGCGTCTCCAAAGGAACGACACCGGATCAACCCGTTTCTCTTGCGATGAAGCCTGATATTGTCTGGATCGAAGAGGATAAGAATGTACGGGAAGCAGCGGAGATCATGAAGCAGAAGCAGATTTCACGTCTTCTGGTTGTCGACAAGGGGAACAATCCAGTGGGGATGCTGAGCCTTCAGGATATCACTGATGATTCAGTCCGGGATCGAATCAAGTCCGATGTCATCGAAGAGATTAAGCGGCAGTAAGAGAGAGGTCCACGGACCTCCCTCTTTTAGTTCAGGAAAAGTATATCGTCTTCGGACATTCTCGAAAGAACAATCCGTTCATTAGCGATTTCTCGCTCAAGCCTTGCGAGCTCCACCGGGTCAATCTCTTCGCAGTCATATTGAAAATCTAGATTAGTGTCGGTCATAAGGTCCTCCCTGATAGAAAGAATGTACTCCTGATGACACTCTTCGGTGATTTAATTTAATCTCAAGGAAGGACTGGCTTAAGCTAAGCCTAAGAACCTCCGCGCTCAATCTGAGTGGGATAATGAAGTTCATTCCAGCGAATCATACCACCTTCTAAATTATAGCTATGTTTAAATCCTTTGGACTTCGCGAGCTTGGTGGCCTCAAGGGATCGTTTACCAGAACGACAAACAAAAACAAATTGCTCATCTTTTGGAGCATTCTGTAAAAAATGACTTAAGGGATCCCCAAGAGTCTCTAACCGCGCCCCGGGGATATGTCCGAGTTCATTGTTTAATTCGTCCTCTCCCCTCACATCGATAATGCGAAACTGTCCCAGGCGCTTGTGAGCTTCTTCCGGAGAAAGGATGGAGACACCCTCATTCTCAGTGGAAGCGAGTTCCGGAAATGGTGCAGGAAGTCCGCAGAGTAAATTAGCGGGAACAGACTCCACGATCTTTTTAGGCTGAGCGAGTTTGAGTTCACTCATTATCTGAATAAACTGTTCTTTTGTGTTCTCCATTCGAAGTCTCGGATTAAGTCGTTTTTCAACTCCGATGGTCGTATGAGTAAAACCTTTATAGTCGTGGGCCGGATAGACTATGGTTTCATCAGGAAGCTTAAATAGTTTTTCCCGAACTGAATGGAAGAGATGCTCAGAAGAGCCTTCCTGGAAATCCGTTCGCCCGCAGCCTCTGATTAAGAGGGCATCACCCGTGAAGACCCAGTTCCCGATCTGATAACTTGTGCACCCGCTGGTATGTCCTGGCGTGTGGATGGCCCTGATCTCATGTTTTCCTAACATCAGGATCTGATTATCATCCAGGTGGAGATCGGCGCAGCTCATATCGTAAGCTGAACTCATGGCGATCTTGGCCCCGGTGTGTTTGCGGATTTCACCTGAACCAGTGATATGATCTGCATGCACATGGGTATCAAGGATAAATTTTAAACTCACTCCCAGATCTTTTATGAGCCGAAGATCTCGCTCCATCATTTCGATCACTGGATCAATCAGAAGCGCCTCATTGGTATCTGGGTCAATAACCAGATAGCTATAAGTGGAAGATTCATTTTCAAAAAGTTGATGAAGAATGAGGTTATTTTTCATTGAGAACACTCCTGGCAAAAATCTGATAGATTTTCATTCCGACGAGCATCGAAATGACAAAGATGATAAAAGGGGATTTCCCGGAGGCA
>CAZPFM010000297.1:0-3945 GCA_964585845.1 uncultured Bacteriovorax sp. | reverse complement strand
CTCTGCCTGAATCTTCTCATCTTGAGGATTCTTTAAAACTCTCACGATCATCTCGGTCATCTGCTTAGTCTGATCTTCTTTAAAGCCACGGGTAGTGATGGCCGGAGTCCCAAGCCTGATACCAGAAGTCACAAACGGAGAGCGCTTATCACCCGGGACCATGTTCTTGTTGCAAGTGATGTCCACCTTCTCAAGAAGAAGGCCAGCTTCTTTTCCGGACATATTCACCGAATCGGTTTTTACCAGAATGAGGTGATTGTCGGTTCCTCCGGAGACAAGTTCAATCCCATTATCCATCATGGTTTTCGCCATGACCTGGGCATTTTTAATCACTTGTTCCTGATAAGTCTTAAAGCTTGGATCAAGAGCTTCCTTAAAGGCCACGGCTTTCCCGGCAATAACATGCTCAAGTGGTCCACCCTGGATTCCCGGGAAGATAAGAGAGTTGAATTTTTTTCCAAGCTCTTCGGAATTGGTGAGGATAATTCCTCCGCGTGGACCGCGGAGAGTTTTATGGGTCGTTGAAGTCACCACATCGGCAAGTCCCACAGGGGAGGGGTGAAGTCCCGCGGCCACGAGACCCGCGATATGGGCCATGTCCACCATGAGTTTTGCATCAATGGACTTAGCGATCTCGGCAAATTTTTCGAAATCAATTGTCCGTGAATAGGCCGATGCTCCGGCGATGATCATCTTCGGACGCTCTTTTTTAGCGATCTCTTCGAGGCGATTGTAATCAATGGTCTCGGTCTTCGGGTCTAATCCATAGTGGAGGGCCTGGAAGAGTTTTCCGGAAAAATTTACGGGCGAGCCGTGGGTCAGATGCCCGCCTTCAGCGAGATCCATCCCGAGAAACTTATCACCCGGGGAGAGGAGGGCCAGATAAACCGCCATATTCGCCTGGGATCCGGAGTGAGGCTGAACGTTAGCAAATTCTGCACCGAAGAGTTTTTTCAAGCGCTCGATAGCAAGTGTTTCCACCTGATCCACGAACTCGCATCCATTATAGTAGCGCTTGTTCGGATAGCCTTCGGCGTATTTATTGGTGAGGCAGGAGCCCTGAGCTTCCATGACGGCCTGGGAGCAGTAGTTCTCCGAAGCGATGAGTTCGAGTCCCATTTCCTGTCGGTTCTGTTCGAGACCGATGTATTTGAAAACTTCTGGATCAACAGTAGAGAGAGTCTTAGTCATGAAGGGCTCCTTAGGGATAGATCTATTTTAAGGAATCCCCCCTCATTTGTCAGTACTTCACTGGCAAATCTGCTCGATGCATCTTGGATTAGGAAAAAGATAGACATCACAGGTGCTGTACCAGCCCACGAGAGACTTCTGGAGCTTCCGGTCCATTTCATTAAGCCTCAGGATATCCTGAATGGCACTAGGAACACCGTAGATATTGGAATAGGTAATAGAGCTGACATAACCTCCGCATGGCTTACGACCTATTCCCTGGACCTGACAGTGAGAGTCTTCCTGGCAATTGACAGGTAACTTCACTGAGTTCAATTCAAAGCGCAGATCCCGGATTTGACTGTGGAGTTTTCGGATCTCTGGAATAGACTCTTTTAAGTTGCCATTTTTAATGAGGACCTCATCTGGAATAAGAGTGAGATTAGGGGAACCCACCGTGACGGAGAGCTGTTTTTCCGAAGAAATTGATTGAGCGGGTTTTCTCAGAGAGGGTGGTAAAATAACTGGACGTAATTTTGGCTTATCTGGACGAAAGGCAACCCTTTTCTTTTTCTTTCCTTTTAATTTTTCAGGAGTTCCTTCTTCATACCATTTCACTTCGAGTTTTCGAAGATCCACAAGAAGGGGACATGCTTTGGGGTTTAGAGACTTCATGCAATCGCGCTCGACTTCCACCCGGCAGAAGTAGGAGGCGCCTTCGACTTTCTGAAAGTCGATCTCGTGGCAATAATCTTTGAGCAGTTCAAGGGAGATCTGGAAAGACACTTGAGCGTAGCAATTAAGAGTGAAGAAAATAACAAGAAGGTATTTCATTCTGAAAGAATAATCTTTGAACTGATTTTTTTTTAGAGGAATTGAAAACTTAAATGCTTAGGGGATAAGAAGTAAAGAAGAGTGCCACCCTAAAGTGGCACTCTTGAAATCAGAAGTCTTTCTTAAAAATCGTCGTAGAGTTCGTTCCACCGAAACCAAAGGAGTTATTAAGAGCATACTTGATGTCTCTTTTCTCCGGCTTATTCGGAACATAGTTAAGATCACAGGCAGGATCCTGATTCTCCAGATTGATAGTCGGAGGAAGAATCCCGGTATCCAAGGCCATGATACAGAAAATACTCTCTAGACCACCGGCCGCTCCTAAGAGGTGACCCGTCATGGACTTGGTGGAACTCACGCGAAGATCATAGGCGTGCTTTCCAAAGACTTTCTTGATCGCCTCAGTCTCAGCCACATCTCCGAGAGGAGTCGATGTACCGTGAGCATTGATGTAGCCAATATCTTCTGGCTTAAGTCCAGCAAGCTCTAGGGCTTGCTCCATGCAGATCATCGCTCCTGAACCCTCTGGATGAGGGGCGGTGATATGGTGAGCATCATCTGAAGCGCCGAAGCCCACGACTTCTGCGTAGATCTTTGCTCCACGGGCCTTGGCCTTCTCATAGTTTTCCAAAACGAGAATCCCTGCACCTTCACCCATCACGAATCCATCGCGACCGGTATCGTAAGGACGAGAAGCCTTGGAAGGATCATCGTTTCTCTTGGAGAGGGCCTTCATGTTAGAAAATCCAGCAATGGGTGAACCCGTGATGACGGCCTCTGTTCCACCAGTGATCATCGCATCCTGACGACCGAGCATAATCTCTGTGGCCGCAGCACCGATAGCGTGGGCCGAAGATGCACAGGCCGAAGCAATGGAGAAGTTAATTCCCTTGAAGCCATAATGAATGGCCATAAGACCAGGGGCCATATTCGGAATAACAGAAGGAATGAAAAAAGGAGAGACTCGTCTTGGACCTTTATCGTTCATCGCTGTGATGTTGGCTTCAATATGAGGGAATCCTCCAAGGCCTGTTCCGAAGATGATCCCAATTTTCTCTTTTTTATAGTCTGAGTTCATGATGCCGGACATCTCAATGGCTTCAGCTCCGGCGTGAAGGCCGAACTGATTGAACATATCGAAGCGATCCTGATCTTTTGGATCCATGAGTTTGTCGTCGAGTTTGAAGTTTTTCACTTCACCTGCGAAGTTCACGGCCCAGTTCTCAGTGTTCACACGTTCAATTTTTGAAATACCGGATTTTCCGGCGAGGGCATTTTCCCAAACTTCTTTTAATGAGTTCCCGAGACCACAGATGGCCCCCATTCCCGTTACTGCGACACGATTTAATTTAGTCATGTTTAGTACCCTAAAAATTCAAAGGCCTCCCGAAGGAGGCCTTAAAGCTCTTAATTTGTTTTAGACTTCAGGTAGGAGACGACATCTCCGACTGATTTGAGATTCTCAGTTTCATCCTCTGGGATTTCAACGCCGAACTCATCTTCCATTTTCATCATGAGTTCAACCATGTCCAAAGAATCAAGGTTAAGATCATCAACGAAGCTAGTGTTAGTGCTGATGTTGGCAGCGTCCATCTTTGTTGCTTCAGAGACGAGCTTAATAACTTTATCCTGCATTTCCATTCAAATATCCTCCGCGGATGAATAACGTTTCAAAATTTAATGAAGTTTCCATAAATTATTAGATGTAGAGTCCCCCGTCAATTTTAATCACCTCGCCAGTTACATAACTTGACGCGCGACTAAGTAAAAAACAAGTTAAATTGGCGACTTCTTCCGTGGTTCCAAAGCGGGCAAGGGGAATGCTCTTCTCGTACTCATCCTTGGCCTTCTCAGCGAGAGCATCGGTCATATCCGTGGCGATGAATCCCGGACAGATGACGTTCGATCGGAGATTCCGGGAAGCCAGTTCCTTTGCGAACG
>CAZPFM010000296.1:0-3946 GCA_964585845.1 uncultured Bacteriovorax sp. | reverse complement strand
CGATATCCACCTGAAATGTACCCTCTCCTGCTTCCACTGTTGCTTCCCCTTCACTAGGAAGACGTGTTGCATTGAGAGAACGAAGCTCGGCAGTAAATGTCTGAGCCGTTGCAGCTTCCTGTTTGTCTGAAAATGCACTTTGCTTAGTGCCCACATACTCGCCACAGGCACTTACGGCCAGGAGCGCTGCTGGGGCGAGCCAAAGAAAAGTTTTTTTATTATCAACTATACGTTTCATTAAAACCTCCAAATATTCATCCTTGAACCCGGTGTGAGAGGCAAGAAGAGGGCCGGCCAGAATAGAGGACTTGGGCACTAAACTGAGACAAATATTCCCGTAAAAAGAAATTGCGTCCCACAGCGACGGGGAATACTCTTGATCTATGGCAACGAAATCTTCTCCTCAATGGAATCTCCTCAAGGCCGGTGACCCGGTGGATATCATCGCTCCTGCTTCGCACACATCGCAGCTCGCCTTGGATTCAGGAATGGACTGGCTTCGCTCTCTGGGGCTTGTGCCCAGGTTCCGTGACGGCATTATCAAGGGGGATCTCTTCTTTGCTGCCGAACTTGAATTTCAGCAGCAGGATTTATTAGAGGCACTAAACTCAGACTCCAAGGCCATTTGGTGTGTCCGGGGTGGCTACGGGAGTATGAGACTCATTCCTCTACTTAATGAGATACGCCGACCGGACCATCCCAAGCTCCTCCTCGGTTTTAGTGACATCACGGCCCTTCATCTCTACTTGAATCAAAAATGGGATTGGCCAAGCTTTCATTCAAGAAATATTTCGGCGATGCGGGCAGAAGATCATCTGACACCGGATCGGCAAGCAACCCAGAGACTTTTGTTTGGAATTGATCATGAGATTACCTTCCAGGATCTCATACCTTTAAATGAATTTGCGGCAGAAGAAAAAGAAATCCAGGGAAGAATGGTTGGTGGAAATCTCAGGATTCTTCAGTCCTCCCTCGGAACATCCTGGGAGCTTCAGGCAAAAGACAAAATACTTTTCATCGAAGATATCGGCGAGCGGGGCTACTCGGTCCATCGGATGCTCGAACAATTAAAGCAAGCAAAAATCATTCACCGTGACCTCAAGGCCCTGGCCATTGGCCAGTTCACTGAAGGCGAAGAAAAAAATGGTAAGGATCTTATTCCGGAAGCTCTTAAAAGAATCGCAGATGAATTGCCCTACCCGGTTTTTACGGGCCTTCCCTGTGGGCATGGTACGGAGAATTATCCCCTTCCTTTAAATACGGAATGCAAACTTAAGCTCGGTCAGAGTATCACTCTTACTTGTCAGAGCGGCGGGATTTAAACAGAGAAAGATATTCTCCGTATCCCTCCTCTTGAAGCTTCTCAACCGGAATGAACCTCAAAGATGCGGAGTTCATGCAGTAACGAAGTTTCAAAGGGGCAGGGCCATCATTAAACACATGCCCCAAGTGAGAGTCTCCATGACGGGAACGAACCTCTGTCCTGGACATGAAAAGCGACTTATCCTCTTTCTCAATGATATTTTTCTTTTCCAGAGGCTTTTTGAAACTTGGCCAGCCGGTTCCCGAGTCGTACTTATCCAGTGAACTGAAAAGCGGCTCTCCACTAACCACATCCACATAGATTCCTTCTTGCTTATGATCCCAGTAAGGGTTCTGGAAGGGTCTTTCTGTTCCTTCATTTTGAGTCACTTCATACTGAAGTTCAGTGAGAGATTTTTTGAGTTCTTTGTCCGATGGCTTTTTAAATTTTTCCCAGTCACCTGCCAGAGCGAAAGTACTGAGAAGAGTGCAGAGGAAGAGTATTTTCATGCTTTGATTCTACCTCATCTTCGGGGAGCTTCCAGCTTAAGATAGGAGCGCTGGCTCCTTAAAGCACCCAATTCGAGTCCATCGGTCTCTTTATCGCAGGAATCACTGGGCACGTAAGTACCCGACCCACAAAATGAGACTTTTATCCGGGAGGGATCCCCCATTCGGCCTAGCCATTCCTTCAAAGAAAGAGGACGGGTGAATTCGATGGCAGGGTCCAGGACATACTTTTCACCATCCACTTCTACCACCGGGGCCACGTGATACCACCAGGAAACACTTCCCCGAGGCGAAAAGGACGTCTGAACCGTGAGGTTCCCAAAGGCAAAGACCTTTCCGGGAAGAGGAAAGAACTGATGAAAGGCCGTCTTGTTGGCCATGCTCGCCCGGGCATAACAGCCATCCTCAGGGTAGCGCCAGGAAGGCGTCCACTTCCCATCCACGATGGGAAAGTCTCTCATCATCTCAAAGCGTGCTTGCAAGGTACCAGGACTCCAGTGTTGGGAAAGAGGAAGAGACTCCTCAGGTGAGACCTGGGAGCGCCCATGGGCCGATCCTCCGGTGGATCTCTCAAAACGTTTTGGACCCAGGAATTTCTCCTCATAGAATTCACTTTCCTTCTGAGGATCACGTACCGCACTCATTTCAGCACGAAGGATGGAAGGAAGAAATAAGAATAGATAGACGATTATTTGCATTGATCTCATCACCCACATTCTCTCGAAGATGGAAATCTTTCTAAAGGGACACCCGGTCTAGAGCAAGGCATCTCATTTGCAAGTTTGATCCTCGATAAAAAGGTTAAGGTATGAAAATAATCTTCATCATTTCTGCTCAGTTTCTCATGCTTTTTGCTCTCCTTTCCTGTGGAAGAGATTCTGATTCTTCCAGTGGGAGCATCTCTGCTCAAGCTCCCCGCTACCGGGCCCTTCTTGTGGATGAGAACCAGGATACTTTGGGCACGGTCGTTTTAAGAGAGGATGAAGACGACATCCAGTCTCAGGTCAACGTAGTGAGTAGCTCCCTCCGAAGAAGTCTTGAGAGCTCCCTGATTATCGAAGGACCCTGCCCGGCCCCCCAGGAGACCCCTTCTCCTGAAGTCATTCGTTTTGATCTCGGAAAAAAGGTATCTTCAAGCCTCAAGCTCGGTTCAAATCCACCCCCTCTCGGCGGTCATTCAGTGCTTTTAGTCTCCCAGAATTCCTCCCTGGCCTGTGGGGCCCTGGTCCCGATTCCCCAGGAATAAGAATTTTCAGGCAGATGGAGGGAGTTTCTCCCCCTTGACTAGAGAGTGGAATTCCATTGAAATGGGCTTACTTTTTAAAGGAATCAGCACCTATTAAAAAGGGAGCTCCGGCCTCCTAGCCGGCAATTCTTGTGAGTACACGACATGACAAATTCAACAAAAAAAGGACCTGTTTCACAGTTCATGGAACACCACTACCGTCACTTTAACTCTGCGGCCATGATGGATGCGGTGAAGGCCTATGAAGCCCACATCACTAGCGGCGGTAAAATGATGGTGACTCTGGCAGGTGCTATGAGTACCGCTGAGCTTGGTCTCTCCCTGGCAGAGATGATCAGAAATGATAAGGTCCACGCCATCTCCTGCACGGGCGCTAACCTCGAAGAAGATATCTACAATCTTGTGGCCCACGATCACTACGAGCGAATCCCAGACTGGCGGGGCCTGACTAAAGAAGCCGAACAGGATCTCTATGATCGTCACCTCAACCGCGTGACCGATACGTGTATCCCTGAAGAAGAGGCCATGAGAAAAATCTGGCGGGCCATGGCCAATGAGTGGCAAGAAGCTGAAGCCAAGGGTGAGCGCTGCTTTCCCCACGAATTTTTTTACCGGGCCCTTAAAAAAGGTGATCTCCTCAAGCAAGCACAGATTGACCCCAAGAATTCCTGGATGCTGGCCGCCGCGGAAAAGAATCTCCCGATGGTTGTTCCAGGTTGGGAAGACTCTACCCTAGGTAATATGTACGCTTCTTTCTGCATGCGTGGAGAAGTTAAAAATGTTCACACGGTGAAGACCGGAATTGAGTACATGACTAGTCTGGCTGAGTGGTACATGAAAACCGCTGAAACCAGTTCCATTGGATTCTTCCAGATCGGTGGAGGAATT
>CAZPFM010000295.1:0-3960 GCA_964585845.1 uncultured Bacteriovorax sp. | reverse complement strand
ATTAATTCCCGAGAAGTTTGTAGGAACGGCAGAGAGACAAGTGTTGTTGGTTCGGCAAGCACAGTTCTCGTCAATTCCGGAATTGGTCATGCATACTTTCTGGCTCGCGATGCCGGTGCCATTGAGGTAGTTCGTTTCCCCGTTGACGTTTCGACCGGTGAAGAGGGCGATACATGCTTGGGAGTTGCTACGTTGAGAGTTACGTTGACCAGATGAGGTGTAACAGTAGCATTTCAGGTTATTCATGTTGTTTCGGTCTGCTGATGTACAGCTGATGGCGCCTGTTGCGTCGTTGAATTCATCTTTTCTGTCGCGAAGATACTTAGCACGTGCTTTAGAAACACTGGCTTGTTTCTTTGCGTGCATGAACATTATGCCAGACCAAGCAGCGAATACTGTAGCCAAAATAGCTCTTGGAAGTGCATTTTTAGTTTGTTGCTCAGTTTGCGCAGCGGCTTCAGCTTCAGCGGCTGCAGCAGCTTCAGCAGCAGCAGCTTCAGCAGCAGTTCTAGCAGCTGGCGCACCTGCTGTCAGATTACTGGCCGCGGTTCCATTCTGGGCTACATTCTCAGGGGATCCATCCAAGGCAGAATCAATAGGAGGGATAGCCTCACTAGCGACCGAATCAGTGATAAAAGATAAATTTGAAAGAAATGTTACTGATACTTTCTTAATTGATTCAAAAACATCATTAGAAATTTCGAATTTATTAAACGCTTCTTTGTTTTTTTTATATTCATCTAAGGGAGGTGATGATCTTGTCTCAAGTGATCGAATCAGTGAGTCTTGTAAAGTTACAAAGTCATGTATGTTTGATGATTGCGATATTAATCTCGTTTGAGCTTTTACAATTTTATAATCGTGAATTTCAAAATCGATGTTCTTATTAAACCCTAGATTCGGTTCAGCAGTGCCTTGAGAACTTACCTTACACGGCTTGGCTCCTTTAAAAGCTTCCATATATGAAATAACTGCGGCTCCAGCGAAAGCGAGTGCTCCGACTGCATAAATTGTAGATTTAAACTTTGCAGCGCTTGCAAGTGAGTCTTCACTTTTGGCAAGCATTTCAAATGCCTCGGCTTGTGATTCTTTAGCTTGAGCATTCCTTACATCGGGATCGGTAGATGTTTGAGAAAGTGAATTTGTAGATACTTCGGCTTCGTTTTCGCCATCTCCTTTATCCCCACTCTTTTCACCTTTGCGAATCCCTTCCCATTCTTCTTTAATCTTTTTCAGACGTTTTTTATGTTTCGAATTGGCCCACATATCTCCTATAAAAACAGTGGCGCCAGCCCCCAGCATGATCCAAACGGAAGGCGAGGTTGGACATGAAATACCATTTTTCTTTCCCTTAAATAGGGCTTTCATTGAGTAAAACAATGGCACAGCTACCGCCGCCGCCTTCATCCCAGAACCCAACAGCCCACCCTTATTCGCAAGCTGCTCCTTAATCTTCCCTTCCTCTTCACCTTCTTTAAGCGCTCTCTCCGCATTGGCCTTGTAACATTCCTTATCGGAAGGTGAACAATTAGCAGTGGCATTCATAATGTTGGCCATCTGCTCAGTAGTGATACAGCGATTAAGAGTCGAATCGAATTGCGTCCCGCTCGGGCAATCCTGTGCCATCGCATTTGAAACGAAACTAAATCCCGGTGCTACTGGCCCCAAGATAAGTTCGAAACAAAGAAGAAGTGAGGTGAGTTTAAGTATTCGCTGCATAGGAAATCCCTGGTTCAAATCATTTAAGTTATTATAATCTCTAACGTGGAAAGCCCTAGGGGCGAAGACTTTGCCTCTTCTTATTTAGTCATTCCATGCTCGTAAAATCAGTTACTTGTGGGCATCTTTGTGGGTTCTCAGACCACCCCCAAAAGAGCTAGGATGTTGACCCAAAAGGTTGGCATTTATGAGACTCTTCATCCCCCTCGTTTTCCTCTTCATTTCCCTCACGTCCTGGTCTTCTGTTGACCTGAAAGTAGGAGACGTTCTTCTTCAGCCCCTGGACTGTTGGTCCTGCACCCTCATCGAAGATGAAGAGCAAACCATTTACTCCCATATTGGTATTGTCGTGGCGGTGAATCCTGTGATGGTGGCCGAAGCCAGAGGGAAGGTGAAAATGCTTTCACTGGCCGAGTTCGATTCCACCACGGAAAAAGGTCAGCGAATCTCCGTGCTGAGATTTCAAAATTCTAAGATTGTAAGTGAACTCAATTCAAGAAGTTCCGAATTCCTTTCCTTGTTTAGAAACGAATTCGAAGGCTTGGATTACGATAAGGCCTTTCTCTGGGATAACTTCGATGAGAAAGGGCAACAGAAACTCTACTGCTCTGAAATGGTGGCTAAACTTCTTCAGGCCTTTCTCGGAATCGATCCCATTGTTAAGCGCATGCACTTCTCCCGGAACCGCACCATGTGGGAGCGCTATTTTAAAGGTGATGTCCCCGTTGGAAAGTGGGGGAATGCTCCGGCCGATTTCGAGCGTTCTGAATGGTTCTTCGAAGTTGGAGAACTATGAAGCTCTCTCTTGAGAAAATCCATCTTGATCTTAAGGTCAACTGGAAGCTTTCTCGTAATCAGACGACCTTTAAAGAAAATTTCATCGTTCATCTTCACACTATCGCCGGTGATTTTCGATCTGAGATCGCTCCTAATATTCGTTACGGTGAAACCGTCGAGAGTATTCAGAATCAATTCAATGAGTGGGTCGAGATAACCGAACTACCGACTCTTTCAAATGTCTCCGTACTCGAAAGTGCTCTCGGGAAAATGGAGCTCCATCATTCTCTGCGCTTCGGGATCGAATCGGTTTATATCCAGTACTTTGCCAAGAAATCAGTTCAATCAATTTCAGATTTTCTAGGGCTTCCTCCTGTGAAGAAAGTCCCAACATCCTTCTCCATGCCCATCATTCCTGTAGGGGAGATCGCTGATTATCTCAAACCACTTGCTCGCTTTGAATCTTTAAAAATTAAGGTCAATGCTGAAACAGGGGCCGAGATGCTGGCCGAAATAAAAAAGCACACTGAGGCGAAGCTTCGGGTTGATGCTAACGAAGGTTGGACCTCCCTTGAGGAATTTCTCAAATTTCAATCAGGTCTTCAGGGGATGAACATTGAACTGATCGAGCAGCCTTTTCCCTCTTCCATGGCCGCTGAATACAAAGAACTTAAAAAACAAACTCCTTATAAACTCCTCGCAGATGAATCCATTGAGGATGTGGGCGACTTTTCTGAACTTTCAAAACAGTTTCATGCTGTGAATATCAAGCTCATGAAAACAGGCTCTCTCATCAAGGCCAAGAAGCTTCTTGAAGACGCAAAGAAAAACGGAATGGAATCCATGATGGGATGTATGATCGAGACGACCATCGGGATTTCTTACGGGATGCTTTTTTCAGGAATGGTGGATTACGTGGATCTGGACGGATTTCTTCTTATAAAAGATGAACCCTTCCGCCTCGTGACCGAGACAGAAGGGTATCTGAACCTTAATTAGTGGTGACCGTGCCCGTGAGCTCCGTGAGCGTGGCCATGAGAAACTTCTTCAGCAGTCGCTTCACGCATAGTCGTGATCTCAACATCAAAGAAAAGATCCTTGCCGGCCATCGGGTGATTTCCGTCTACAGTCACTTCTTCGTCTCCGATCTCAGTGATCGTGAAAACTGGTGACTGAGGATCATTATTCACCTGGAACTGATCATTCACGCTAAGCTGAGCGTCCGGTGGGAACTGAGTCTTTTTAACTTTAACAACGAGCTCAGGGTTTACGTCGCCGTAAGCATCCTGCGCCTTCACTTCGATTTTCTTCTTGTCGCCAACATTCATGATCTGGAGAACTTTCTCAAGACCAGGGATGATCTGCTGACTATTTTCAAGAAAGAAAAGAGGATCAGATCCTTCAGAAGAGTCCAGCACTGTGCCGCTCTTGTCAGTAAGTGTGTAGTGGAAACCGATTACTCTT
>CAZPFM010000294.1:0-3971 GCA_964585845.1 uncultured Bacteriovorax sp. | reverse complement strand
GAGGTGAGGATATCCATGGAGAGGAGTCTTTATGAACTGGACACTAGGTTTACTTTTGCTGCTTTTTTCTTGCGGCTACAAAACAACAGCCATCCCCGAAGGTTTCACAGAGAGAAGTGTCGGCGATGGGGCCCAAATAAGTTTTGCTGCCATAAATTCTCAGATTTTTACACCTCACTGTATCCGCTGCCACGGTTCTGCCGGAGGAGTCTCTCTTTCAAGTTACGCCAGTGTGAAAGCGGCTTTGACCAGGGTGAGTGCACGGATCGAATCCGGGACAATGCCGCCAGCGGGCCCTCTCTCAGAAAACCTGAAATCTCTTTTGAGAAACTGGATCGCGGCCGGATCCCCCGAAGGCTCCGTTTCAACAAATCCCGGCGGAGGGACGAGCGGGGGAACAACTGGAGGTACAACGGGTGGAACCGGATCTCCGGATTTTGCGTTGGTGAGAGCGGAGGTCTTTGCACCTTCTTGTATCTCCTGCCATAGCAGCTTCGGTACCTTTGCAGGAATAAAGAACAAACTTCCGGCGATCCAGAATGCAGTTAATTCAGGCTTCATGCCTCCGAGCGGGCCCCTGCCAGAGGCCAAGAAGGGCCTCTTGAATCTCTGGGTTAGTAACGGGGCTCCTGAGGGAACGAGCACAGGTGGAGGCACCAGTGGTGGAGACACAGAGGAATGCGAAGACGATGACCGTCTCCTAGCAACTGGCCTGGTGGAACTCATTGATGACGAGCGAGTTCTTGATCACGAAAAAGAAATCATAAGACGACGGCGACGTGGCGATGACTGCGACGACGATCGCTAACAGGAGGATAAGGAATGAAATACATGCTAGCTCTACTTTTGATGTTCGAAGTGCCGCTCGTGCTCGCGGAGGCCAGGGTTCGCTCGGGGAGTGTGAGTTTTCTTGCCAAAGGAAACCCGGGATTCATGAAGATCGAGGGAAAGGGGCCTGAGGGGATGCGCGGGGTTCTCGATGGCCAGCGAGGGAAATTCATCTTCCCGCTTAAAAACCTCGAAACGGGGATCGACCTCCGGGACGAGCACATGAAAGAGAAGTATCTCGAGGTAGAAAAATTCCCGGACGCAGTCCTCGAACTATTGAATGCTGAAAATCTCACCGGACCCGGAAGCGACTCCAGTGGTTCTTTCAGAGGCCGACTCACTCTTCATGGGGTGACAAAAGAAGTCTCGGGTGAATACGAATTCTCTGGGACTAAGCTCATCGCAAGCTTCTCCATCAAACTCTCAGACTTCGGCATCGATGTGCCGTCGTGGATGGGTGTCACCGTCGCGGACATTGTTGATCTGAAGACAGATATCAGTTTTTAGGAGTAACCATGGTGCTTCTTGTTCTTTTATTTCTAACGCTAGACCAGAGGACCTGGGCCTTTCCGGATACGATCCGCCACGGTTACACGAGTTGTACCACCTGTCACGTCTCTCCCTCCGGAGGGGGGCTCATGACGGACTATGGCCGGAGTCTTTCGAAAGAACTCATTTCCACTACTGGATATAAGAATGAAGAACAAGTTCTCCATGGGACCATGAGCTGGTTCCGGAAGCCCAGAGTTCTCGAGAGAGTCATCGTCGGTGGCGACGCCCGGTACCTCCATCGAAAAGTCGAGTCGAAGACGGCCAAGTCGGAGGAGAAATTTTGGATGCAGGCCCAGCTCCGGGCCGGAGTGCTTTTTGATCGGGTCAAGCTCGTGGGATCTCTCGGGAACATTGAGAATCCTCGGGTCTCAGACAAGGTGGTCTGGACAGCTCCAGAGGTCTACGCCATCTTAAACATCGACCAGAGCACGAGCATCAGGGCCGGACGTTTTGCTCCCATGTATGGGCTTCGACTTCCGGATCACAATCTCTGGGTGAAAACTGAATCGGGTCAGCAGCCCTGGCTCCGTCAGGATACAACGGAGTTCATTTTTGAAAATGAATCGACGATGATTTCCCTGGCTGGTTTTCAATCCAGTTCGCGAATGCCGGTGAGCTATCAGGCTACGGGATATACCTTTAATCTCTATCAAGTCTTTCTCAAAACTCACCGCCTCGGATTCAGCGGCACAAACGCTGAAGGGCAAAGAGTGAGGAGGAGGAGTCTTTCGTTGCACGGAACCTTCGGGTTTACGAAAGATTTTTATGCTCACATGGAGTTCCTCCGCGTCTGGAACTCTGAACGAACTAAGGATGTGGGATTTGTCCGCACGGCCTATGAAATCGCTAAAGGATTTGTCCCATACTTGCAGCTCCAATCGAGGCTCGACCGCTCTCGGCCTGGTAATGAGCAGTCAAAGTACGGGGGAGGGGTTCTTTGGTACCCTAGGCCCCACTTCGAGTTTCAATTGCAATTTGAGCAGCAGCAAGCGAAGCCTACTAATTCCCAGGAGGGATTCCTGATGATGCACTACTATATGTAAAATTAATAACTTAATAGGTTTAAACAATTGTTTAAATTTGTTATAGTCGGACCTGACCTTTTTGTGTATCATCTGTTTAAAACAAATGTTTGAAACAAAGGTCATGTCCATGTCTAAGCTTCTCTGGCTTCTACTTCTCATGTCACCATCTCTCTTCGCGGAAGAGGTGAAGGTCACTGAAAAATCCCTCATCACTCTCTCCCAGAAAGGCTCCCCGAAGCTCGATGAAATCGAGGCAAGTTTCCTTCAAGGCTCTCTTGCTGAAAAGCAGGCCAATGAAGACTTCGCTCCGGAACTTTTTGCAGAGGGGAGGTACGCTGAAACTAACGAGCGGGCCATCATCCGTTTTCAGCCCGTCTTCTCACCTATCGCTCAGACTCAACTCGGAGTCAGAAAGAATTTTTCCCAGGGTCTCTCAGCATCCACCGCCCTTGTGACGGATCAGCGGTCCGCTTCTCCTACGGATTTCACGGGTCGTTTTCGTCAGGTTACGACAACGACTTTGAAGTTCACCCTTGAGATGGATCTCTGGAAGAACCTCTTTGGTCGTATGGATAAGGCAAAACTTGAGAGCGCTGGCCTTAATGCCAAGAGGGCGAAGATCCAGCAGGAGATCTCTACGAAAACTTTCGAACTCACTTTGCGCCGGCTTTACTGGTCTTTAGTGGCCAACAAAGAAGCAACAAAGATCTCCGAAGAACTCCTGAAGGCTTCAAAGCAGCAGCTCGCGGAAGTCAATCAGCGATTCCGGAACTCCGTTGCAGAGAGTGACGAGGTCGCTAGAAACAAGGCTCAGGTAGCGGCCCGGGAAGCCACCATACTCTCCCTTGGGTACCAGCGAGAGGATCTCATCCGCCAGCTGAAGGTCCTTGTTCCTGAGCTCACTGGCAATGATATTAAGATCGAAGGGTATGATATCCAAAAAACCATCGACCGGGTTCTCGCCTGCACGGCCACCATCGCCACCCGGCCCAATACACCCTATGAGTACACCCGCTACGATGAGATCGTTTCACTTCTCAAGGAAGTTAAAAACAATAACCGGATTGTGAACCAGCGATACGCAGATGCGGACGTGAAGCTCTTTGGGACCGTGAAGACCACCGGGGTGGGAAGTGAGCCGGAAGGAAATGGTTTCCGGGGCAGTTATGGCGCTGCCCGGGAAGACATCGAAAACAATAACCGCTCCGGATACGAAGTGGGTCTGGCGGTAACGATTCCTTTAGGGTCAGCGAAAGAAGATTCGCTGGAAGTGAAGAAGCGCTATGATGATAAGCGCCTCGAGGCCCAGATCCGGGACTCCGAACTCCAGGTCATCAATACCCATGCAGCTCTCGTGAAACGCATCGATTACCTCAATAAGGTGAATGCGGCCCAGAAAGTTAATTCTGAGGAACTTAAAAAGCGGCTACAATTTATCCGAAAGAAATACACCCAGGCCCGGGTCTCCATCAATGATGTGATCCAGGATCAGGATGCGTTCTTAAATTCTGAGCTCACTACTATTGAAACCCGTCTGGCCATCCTTAACACTATATTCGATTACCT
>CAZPFM010000293.1:0-3989 GCA_964585845.1 uncultured Bacteriovorax sp. | reverse complement strand
AGCTTCTTTATGTTCTGAAGTTCATGCTCATGTCTGAATCTTCAGGAAATAACGTAGATCACAGCGATTCCCTGACCCAGTAGCATGAAAAGCCACGGGGCGAGGATCATCTTAAAAAGATTCCTCGCTCCAATAAAGAGCGGTAAAAGTCCCTTAAAAAGAGTATTGGCAAAGAGGGCGAGAAAGATGTGCCCTTCTCCGGTGCTCACTTCCAGAACTCCTTTCTGCACCAGCCTTGCCGTAGAAAGAGTGATCGCATCCATGTCGATGAGCCCTGCCACAAAGGCGATGACCCAAAGGGCTTCGTCTTTAGCATTGTCTTTAAAATAGGCCACACCAAAAAGAATTAAAGAGTAGATAAGAGCAAAGGAGACGGCGGTCTTAAAGTCGATGGGCTCAGATTTAATATCTAAAACCATCTTTTCTCTTTTTTGTCTTCGCAAAAAGATGAAGATCACGGCTACGGATGAGGCAAGAAGAATTACTAGTGGCCAGAGAAGATCAATTTTTGAGGTGATGACTCGCACTTCAAAAAAGACCCGGAAATAAAGAGTGGTCCAGGCAATGAGCAGCACCAGGGCGTGGAAGTTCGGTCGCTCTTCTTTGACCGCAAGCTTCCCATAACTCAGAGTCGTAGCCGTGCTGGAGATGAGGCCTCCGAGAAGACCACCACCCACCACACCGTATCTTTTTCCTGCAAACTTATTGAGAACATAACCAGCTAGCCCCAGGCCTTCAATTAAGACCACCATGAGCCAAATATTATGAGGGTTCACCGCCCCGAATGGTCCGTAGGACTCATTAGGGATCAGGGGGAGAATCACCACGGCGATGATGAGAAACTGCATAATGGAGCGCAGCTCTTCCTTGGTGAGTTTGGTCGCCATGGAGTGAAGCTCAATTTTCACGTGAAGAATGGCGGCCATGATACAGGCCAGAGCGGCAGCAAGAATGGGTGTCTCAATCCTCACCAGGACACCCACCAGGAAGACCACCACAAGGCTCACCTCAGTCACAAGACTCTTTTCCTTATCCGGATGAAGACTTTGTTGCTGATAGCTCTTAAGCATCGCCAGTGAGATGAGGGCCACGAGGATCACCCCCAAAAACCAGAACCCTGTGCTTTCGGAGATAATCGCCGTCATGGTCCCCATCAGAGAGACTAATGAAAAAGTCCGCACCCCCGCTAAAGCAGTGTCCGCCCACTCCCGCTGAAGCCCTACTAGAAAGCCCAGACCCAGGGAGAGAAAGAGCTGAAGATAAATGTCGGGGATCGGTAGAAGGTCCGTCATCTATCCTCGGTACGCTTCCTTCAAAGAATCAATTTTTAGTTTTTTCATAGAGAGAACTGCTGACATGACCCGCTCACGCCTGTCCTGATCAGGGTCACGGAGAAACCGGGGCAGATCCACGGGAGTTACTTGCCAGGAAAGCCCGAAGCGGTCTTTGAGCCAGCCGCATTCAGATTCCTCCCCCCCCTCAGAGAGGGCCTTCCAGTAACGGTCAATTTCATCCTGGGTATCACAATGGATAACAAGGGAGACCGACTCGTCGAATTTAAATAGAGCTCCTCCGTTAAGAGCAATGAAGTCACAGCCATTCATGCGAAACTCCACGGTCATAACGGATCCTTCGGGCCTATGGTGGGTTTCGAAGCCTTCTTTAGTAAAATAAGTAATGGAGCCCAATTCCCCATCAGGAAAAAGCGAGACGTAAAAACGTGCTGCTTCCAGGGCCTCTTCTTCAAACCAAAGACAAATTTTCATCGGCTTCATACATTCCTCCGTGCTAAGATTATCCACACTATGGAAAATTCTCAATGCCCTCAATGTCAGTCTGAAAACATCTATCACGATGGAACTCTCTGGAACTGCCCAGATTGCGCTCATGAGTGGAGCGAATGGTCAGAAGCAAGTGCTGCCGCAGATCAACTCGTCCGAGACGCTCATGGCAATGAGCTTAAAGACGGAGATTCAGTGACTGTGATTAAGGATTTAAAGGTTAAAGGCAGCTCTTCCAGCGTCAAGGTCGGGACGAAGGTGAAAAACATCCGGATTATCGACGCCGAAGATGGTCATAATATCTCCTGCAAGATTGAGGGATTTGGTGCCATGAATCTAAAGTCCGAATTCGTGAAGAAGGCCTAGAATGATCAAAGTCGAAGGCGTCTCCAAGACCTACCAGGGTGGCTTCACCGCTCTTCGGGACATCGACCTGGAAATTAAAAAGGGCGAGATCTTCGCTCTCCTGGGTCCCAACGGGGCGGGGAAGACGACTCTCATCAGTATCATCTGCGGCATTGTGAACCACTCAGCGGGAAAAATCTCTGTTGATGGTTTTGACATCCATGAGGACTATCGGGAAGCTCGCTCCCGGATTGGTCTTGTCCCCCAGGAACTCACCACTGACATGTTTGAAAAAGTCATCTCAACGGTGAAGTTTAGCCGGCACCTCTTTGGTAAAAAAACTGATCCTAAAAAAATTGAAAATATCCTAAAGGCCCTTACACTTTGGGAAAAACGCGACAATAAGATCATGACTCTCTCGGGCGGGATGAAACGCCGGGTGATGATCGCCAAGGCCCTGGCCCACGAACCTCAGGTTCTCTTTCTCGATGAACCCACTGCCGGAGTCGATGTTGAACTTCGCCAGGAGATGTGGGCCATGGTGCGTGAGCTTCGTGAAACCGGAGTGACGGTCATTCTCACGACTCACTATATTGAAGAAGCTCAGGAGATGGCCGACCGGATCGGGATCATCAATAAGGGGAAACTCATCCTGGTGGAAGATAAAAACTCCCTTCTTCGAAAACTTGGAAAAAAACAACTGATCCTCACTCTGAAAACTCCCCTCGAGCAGGATCTCTCCGACCTCGGAGTTGTTGTAAGTGAAGATAAGACCATTCTCACTTTTGAATTTAATTCTTCAGATGAAAACACGGGAATATCATCACTTTTAAAGCAGCTTGAGATTCGGGGGATTGATTATAAGGATCTTAAAACCGAAGAAAGCTCTCTTGAGGATATCTTCGTGGGTCTCACCGGGAAAAAAGCATGAACCTTCAAGGGATTAAGGCCATCTACACTTTTGAAATGGCCCGTTTCTTTCGGACTCTCTCTCAGAGTATCGCCTCACCGGTGATCTCCACTTCTCTTTATTTCATCGTCTTTGGTTCGGCGGTGGCCAGCCGGATGGGAGAGATCGATGGCGTGGGTTACGGGGCTTTCATTGTTCCGGGTCTTGTGATGCTGTCGGTTTTAACGGAGAGCATTTCCAATTCCTCTTTTGGGATCTACATGCCCCGTTTCTCGGGAACAATCTATGAAATCCTCTCCGCTCCTCTTTCGGCCTTTGAGATCGTGCTGGGATACGTGGGGGCCGCTGCCACTAAGTCAGTCATCCTTGGGGTGATTATCCTTTTTACTTCCAGACTCTTTGTCTCTTATGAGATTGCCCATCCCTGGTGGATGCTTGCCTTCCTTATCCTGACCTCGGTGACCTTTTCCCTCCTGGGCTTTATCATTGGGATCTGGGCCGATGGGTTCGAAAAGCTCCAGATCGTCCCCCTCCTGATTGTCACTCCCCTCACTTTTTTGGGAGGAAGCTTTTATTCGATCAAAATGCTCCCCCCTCTTTGGCAGAAGATCACCCTCTTTAACCCTGTGGTTTATCTGGTCAGTGGCTTCCGGTGGAGCTTCTATGAAGTCTCGGATGTGGGGGTGGGCCTCTCCCTGGGCATGACCGGGCTCTTTTTCTTCATTTGTTTAGGGATAGCTTGGTTGATTTTTAAGACCGGATATCGAATTAAGTCTTAAAATTTTCTATTTTTCTTAACAAAACCCGCCGATAAGACCGCCATGTCAGCTTTCCACGGCAAGGCCCTCCTGATTGATCAAAATCTTAAACTCCTGAGTGATATCAAGGAGAAGGGGGAGCTATTGGAGCGCTATCCCTTTTACATGGTTCGCTCCTTTAAGGAAGCCGAAGTC
>CAZPFM010000292.1:0-4030 GCA_964585845.1 uncultured Bacteriovorax sp. | reverse complement strand
GCCATGAAGGCAATTTCCAAAACTCAAGCAGCATAAAACCCACCATCGCTAGAGCAAAGTCTTTGGCAGAAAAAATCGCACTCATCCACACCGGCTGATAGAGAGCGGCCAGAAGAATCCCCACCACGGCGGCGTTAATCCCAAGGATCGCCTGCCGAATCTTAGGAACACCCCGGAGTTTTTCCCAGAAAGGAAGAACGCCAATCACAAGAAGAAAAGAGGGAAGAAAAACGGCAATCAAACTGATGAAACCTCCAAGCCAGGCATTGGGATAAGGCTTAGAGACAGCACCTAGATAAGCACTAAAGGTAAAAAGAGGTCCAGGAACAGCGTTTGCCAAACCATAGCCTGCCATAAAAAGATCATTGGAAACCCAGCCCGTAGGAACCACTTCGGCCTGAAGAAGGGGAAGAACCACATGTCCCCCACCAAAAACGAGAGCTCCCGAGCGGTAAAAACTATCAAAGAGTTTAATCGCCTGTTCAGGGTACATGCTCCGAAGAATTGGTAGAGCAAAAAGAATCGCCAGGAATAAAGTAATAAAGACTCCCCCCACTCTCCTACTACCACGGTGAAGAGGCTCATGGGGAAGTTCTGATTGGGTCCTCAGAAAAAGTGTCCCAATGAATCCCGCAATAATGAGAACCAGGATCTGTGTGAGGGCAGTATGAAAAAATAAAATCGCCACACTTGCCACCACCGCGATGGTGACTCTCTCTTTATCCGGGCAAAGCTTCTTTCCCATTCCCAAGACCGCCTGAGCGACAACCGCTACGGCGATGACTTTCAAGGCGTGGAGCCAGTGCTGAGGTCCTGCAGCATCAAACTGGGTCATGCCGAGTCCGAAGAGGATGAGGACCACGGCAGAAGGAATTGTAAAGCCCAACCAGGCAAGAATTGTTCCCCAGATTCCTAAACGGGAATAGCCCACGGCCATCCCGACCTGACTACTCGCTGGTCCTGGTAGAAACTGGCATAGAGTCACAAGATCTGCGTAAGCATGTTCCGTGAGCCATTTTCTTTTCGTCACAAACTCTTCCCGAAAATACCCCAGATGGGCAATGGGTCCACCAAAAGAAGTTAAACCAAGGCGAAGGAAGATGAGAAAAACTTCGAGGGATTTCATGAGAGCCTTTTGTGAGAGAGGAGGGTCCTATCGAGTGAGTATGCACCGCCACCCTTTATGAGTATGAAGAGAAGACCAAAAAGCATCAGGAGGTCATTTCGAGAGTCATGGGAAAATGTCAATAGGCCCTTATCAAGGAGAATGGGGATCTTTGTTGAGGCCAAGGCCGTGAGCATGATAATGATCTGAGGGATCGTGGATACCCGAGTGATAAAACCCATAAGAATAAAAGAGCCAAAAATAATCTCGCAGCCGCCAACAAAAGGAGCAAAAAAATCTGGATACGGTATTCCGATTTTTATGAAGCGTCCGACTCCAAGCTTATCGCTGTAAACAAACTTCTGAATCCCTTCCATGATAAAGACATAACCCACGATGAAGCGAATAAGAATGGTTGCCCGGTCGCGATCAGTAGAGAGAACATCATTCCAGGATTTCACCAATGAGCTCCTTTAACTTTTGCTTTGCCTCTAATAACTCTTTTTTACCTTTTGAGGTGATTCGATAGTACTTGCGTTTGATCTTTCCTTCCTGATCTTCACGGGAAGTGATGAGACCCTTTTGCTCAAGGGATCGAAGCAATGGATAGAGAGACCCTGGGCTAATGGTGTAGCCATGCTCTTTGAGTTCCTCCATCATCCAGGCGCCGTAGATTTCTTCTTTCAGGCAATGGTGAAGAATGTGGATTTTAATAAAAGACGAGAAAAACTCATTTACTTTCATCACAATCAAGATACGATATCGTAAAACGATTGTCAAAAGGGGATTCTCTGCCACATCTCTTTATTGCCTTAATTGCCTTCGGGGCATCCGTCCTGACATTCTTTTCTGGCTTTGGTCTGGGGACCATTCTTCTCCCCGCCATGGCCCTCTTCTTTCCCATCACTGTGGCAATCGTCCTTACGGGACTTGTTCATTTCTTAAACGGTGGCTTTAAGCTCATCTTGTTGCGAAAGCACATTCATTTTCAGACTCTCTGGCGCTTTGGGATCCTCGCCCTGCCTTCAGCTTTTCTTGGGGCCTGGATTTTAACGAAACTAGAGGGAGAAACCAATGTAATCCTCCTGAATATAATGGGAAGAGAATTTGAGACCTCCACTCTTAAGCTCATCGTAGGTGGGCTCATGATCTTTTTTGCCATTCTTGAAGGAGTACCGAAGTTAAAAAAAATCTCCATTGATCAGAAGTATCTTCCTCTGGGAGGGATGCTCAGTGGTTTTTTCGGAGGACTCACTGGTCATCAGGGGGCCTTCAGGTCAATGTTTCTTATCCGGGCAAAGCTTACTAAGGAAGAGTTTATCGCCACTGGATCGGCCTTTTCCTTCTTGGTTGATCTCACAAGGCTTTCTGTTTATTTCAGGCACATCAGTGAAATGAACTTAACTCAGCACTCTAGCTTAATAGCCCTGGCGGCTATTTCGGCCTTGGGAGGAGTGATCCTTGGGAATCGACTCCTAAAGAAAATTAACCTAAAGCTCATCCGCTTTTTGGTGGCGGTCTTTATCCTCATTCTTGGGATTTTGATCACTCTTGGGATTATCTAAAAGGTATTAAACCTTTATTTTTTTCAATAATCCCCAGGCCAATAGGGCCCCTATGATCTGAGCTCCCCAAAAATAAAGAACTCCGTTTGGGGCAATTCCGGTAAAAGTGTCTGTAAAGATTCTGCCAAAGGTCACGGCCGGATTGGCAAAGGATGTGGAGGACGTAAACCAGTAAGCTGCAACAATATAGGCCGCAATACTCATGGGAGCAAACTCCACGTGTTTTTTTCCAGAGAGAGCGATCACACTGATGAGACCGAAAGTTGCGACTGCTTCCGAAACAAAAAGGTTTAGGCCTGTGCGATCATTCCCTGATATCTGAAACACGGACTGATCGAACATGACATGGGTTAAAAGAGTCCCGAGATAAGCGCCGATAAACTGAGCGATGATATAAAAGAGGGCCTCTTTTTGAGAGAGTCTCTTCCAGAGAAGTTCTATGAGAGAGACGGCCGGATTAAAATGCGCTCCCGAAAGGGGCCCCAGGGACTGAATGAGAACAAAAAGACCCGCTCCTGTAGCAATAGAGTTGGCAAGCAAGGCCGCTCCCGTTTGTCCGGGAAAAAGGTTCTGGGCCATGATCCCGGATCCCACCACGATCATCAGAAGAAAGGCCGTGCCGATGAGCTCGGAGAAAAATTTAACACTCACTTCTTCTCCTCCAGTATGGATGGAAGTTTTTTAATGGCCTCTTCAATTTCATCCCGCACCCGACGGTAGACCGAAAGAATTTCATCCTCATCACTCATCTCTTTAGTCAGGGCGGGAGGATCTTCAAAACCCACATGGATAATCTTTCCACCGGGGAAATACGGGCAGTTTTCTTTAGCCGAATCACAGACCGTAATGACATAGTCGAATGTGAAATCCGGAAGTTCCTCTGTGGTTTTAGAAAAGTGAGAAGAGATATCTACGCCGGCCTCTTCCATGACCTTCATGGCCCGGGGATTCATCCCGTGCTTTTTTGTGCCGGCAGAGAAGACATTGAAATTTTCTCCCCAGTATTTGCGGCAGAAGCCTTCGGCCATTTGAGAGCGACAGGAATTCCCCGTGCAAAGAAACATAATATTTTTTTTCATGATGATCCTAGCAGCAGCTCTTCGCGGTAGCTTTTTTTGGAGCGCAACAGGCGGAAGCTTCCGGTGCTTTTTCCTTAAAGACTTCAACATCCTTCATCGTGGCATAGGCTTCCCAGGCAATTCCCCCTGGATCTTTTACCCAGGCCTTCTCGGATTCAGCGTAACAACAAGTAGTTGTTCCCTCATCGAAGACGCCTAGATCGGCCTTCTTCAAGCGCTCGGTTATTTCCTGAAGCTCAGCGCTCTCTTCCACCTGAATACCTAGATGATCCACACCTTCA
>CAZPFM010000291.1:0-4030 GCA_964585845.1 uncultured Bacteriovorax sp. | reverse complement strand
CTACTCCATTCCAATTCTTCACGGTCTTGGAGTGGACTTCCCGCACCTCAACAATCAAGCCGTACGGGATGCGAACTACCAGGAGTTCCAGGCCTTCTTAAAGAAGTTCTTTAACCGTAAATGGAATGTGATTGAAGCCGGTCCTTAGGACACTTTCCGGGTGGGGTTCGGATGAATCCCACTCATAAGAAGCTCCTTATCCGAGCGCTCTTTTGAAAGTAAGTAAGTCGCATCTTTTTCATTGCGACTTTTTTTGGCGAGAAGATTCAAGAGAATCGTGAGGTTCTCAAAAGAAGTTGCCAGCATCGAGTAAAAGCACGGGATATCCAGGAAGGCCGGAGCACAATTATCTAAGCGCCCGTAGGCCATCTTCCCCAGCTGAGAGTAGTACTGAGTATCCACAATCTTTTTATTCACCGATTCAGAAAAGTATCCGCACACCATCAGCGACATGTCGGCGACATCTTTATAGATCCGCTTCTGCTCTTCCCGGGAGTGTTGAGTGGCTTCAAGGAGTTTCATCCCCAGGATCTTTTCCCGCACCTTTCCTTCCGAGAAATCAAAGAAGTCTTCTGACAGAGAGAATTTCTCAAGGACTTCACTGGAATAGTAGATGATGGATTCGGGGATGGGGCAGAGGGATTTTTTATTGATCTCATTGAGGTCATTAAAAAAGAAGCTCTGAAGACTGGGAGTGGTGATGATCATAGATAACTCTCCTCCTATCTATTTTACCATACCATTAAAGGTGGATGGTCCTACGAGGCGGCATTTTTTGCCGTAGCTAAACCATGAAAAAGACGGAAGAATAGTGAAATGAAACGACTTCGTCTGATATTTGCCATCCCTTTGCTACTGCTTTTTGTCCCTGCCTGGCGGGGTCTCGACTTTGTGAGTTTCCTCACCCCCTCGGCCGGACTCTTTGGTCTCGGCATTTTCTTTACGAGCTTTTTCTTTCTCTTCTTTCCCCTCTTTCTCATCCTCGGAAAAAAGCCACGCTATGGTCTTATGCTGGCGATCACTCTGGGGATCCTGGGCTATTACACCACTCCACTTTCAGGCAATAAAACTGAGGATGTGAGTGCCCGCCACTGCGGACTCTTCTCCTATTCAGGTTTTTTCTACTGGACCCATCCCATTGCTCTGGAAGCCTTTGGGGATGATCTCACCGTAAGAAATCAATTCTGCTGGGTGAGAAAAATCATTCAGGAAGTTCCGGAGAAGTTTTCAGATGCTGCCAATCAGGAAGCTTATCTACGAGAGATCGAGGCCCTTCTGCTTAAACCCAAGGATAAGTACCTTGCGACCCTTCCGATGATCGCCTGGCTTTACGGCAAGGTCGCAACCAGAATGGAAATGAGTGGAGGAGAATTTTTTGTGAGCACTCTCCACTTTTGGAAGACCCACTACACCGCGGAGATCTACCGCCGTGACTATTCAGTGATCAACTGGCCATATGGCCCGTGGATCCAGTGGGAATACGGTTTCATTGAGAGAAACTGGGAAGAGATCGTGGAAAATGTGAGATATGAGGAATAGCCTTAGGCTTCCTCAATCTCCACCATCAAAAACCCTGAATCCAAGGCTTGACCTTCTTTCACATTGATGGACTTAATCTCCCCATCTGCTCCCGACTTAATCTCATTTTCCATCTTCATGGCCTCCAAGATTAAAACGGTTTCGCCCTTAGTAACCTTATCGCCCACACTCTTCATGAGCTTCACGACCTTGCCAGGCATTTGGGTGATGAGAGCTCCCGCGCCACCCTTATTAAGACCAGAGGGCTTAAAGCCACGGAAGACCTTATAGACTTCGGAATTTGATACGAGGGTTTCATTCACACCCAGGGTCGCAAGCTTCTGCCATTTGATTTGATCAAAGGAAAAGTAGTTTTTCCCGGCAAGAGTCTTGATATAGACCGGAGTCGATTTCCCCTCCACCGTGAACTCAAGGCAGCCTTTTTTGGATTCCACATCGAGGCTAAATTCCTTCATCTCTTGATTAATGAAATAGTATCTCATGGGCGTACCTCTGAATTCATCTCAATCCCCGCGACCTTAATCATGAAGGATTCCATAGATTCCTTCTCCGCCACCTTATCCTGAGGCTTGATGGTTCCAATGTAATTAGTGGAATACTTACCTTTTTCAAAGTTCTCCTCACGGAGGATGACTTTATGAAGAGCGATGTTAGTTTTAATCCCATCGATGATGAGTCCATCGAGAGCGGATCTCACTTTCCGAAGGGCCACCTCGCGGTTAAAGCCCTTAGCGATAAGCTTCCCGATCATGGGATCAAAATCCGGGGTGATCGTGAAATTAGGATAAATGCAGTGATCAAAACGGATGCCTGTCGGAAAAGTGGTCTCAAAGCCCACGATCTTTCCAGGAGCGGGAAGCATAGTCTTAGGATCTTCGGCACAGATCCGGAGTTCAATAGCGTGACCCTGGATCTTGATATCATCCTGGGATTTGAAATCAAGGGGCTCTCCGAAAGCAACTTTAATCATATTGGCCACAAGATCCACACCGGTGATCTCTTCTGTGATCGGGTGCTCGACCTGGATGCGGGTATTCATCTCAAGGAAGTAGAACTTCTTATCTTCTCCCATGATGAACTCAACCGTTCCGGCCGAATCATAGTTCACGGCCTTGGCGCATTTCACAGCGGTCTCACAGACTTCCTTTCGAAGCTTTTCGTCAGTTCCAATGAACGGCGAAGGTGCTTCCTCGATGATCTTCTGGTGACGGCGCTGAACGGAGCACTCGCGCTCGAAGACATGAAAGACATTGCCTTTTTTGTCCGCGAGGATCTGCACCTCAATGTGGTGCGGATTTAAAATGTATTTTTCAACGAGAAGTCCCTCGTAGCCAAAGCTTGAGCGGGCCTCACGTTTGACAGCTTCGAAGTTCGCCTGAACTTCTTTTTCATCCATACAAGGACGCATTCCCTTACCACCGCCACCGGCGACGGCCTTAAGAAGCACCGGATAACCAATCTCAGAAGCAATCTTCATCGCCTCTTCAACGGTTGAAACCTCTCCAGTAGATCCAGGAACCACCGGAACACCGGCCTCTTTAGCAATCTGCTTAGAGATATCCTTCGCCCCCATCTTGTAAACCGCATCAGGATTCGGTCCAATGAAGGTGATTCCTTTTTTAGCCAGAGCCTCAGAGAACTCCCGGTTCTCAGAAAGGAATCCGTAACCCGGGTGAACACCATCGATCTTATACTCAGAGATGATGTCCATGATCTGAGGAATATTGAGATAAGTGTCTTTGTTGTTGTTCCCTTTGAGGTGAACCCATTCCTGGCAAAACTCCAGGTGAGGTGGTTCAGTCTCATTGTCTGTCCAGACTCCCACAGAGACGTGTCCAAGTTCATTTAAGGCCTTGGCGACACGGATAGCGATCTCTCCGCGGTTGATGATCAATACACGTTTAGATTTCATAGTGGAATATTCCCGTGTTTACGTTCAGGGCGAAGAACTTGCTTATTCTCCAGGGCCACGAGGTACTGGTGAAGACGCTTTCGCGTCTCTTCCGGTGAGATGATCTCATCGAGGTAGCCAAGCTCCGCTGCCTTATAAGGATTAGCGAAATTGTTCTCGTAGTTTTCAACTAGCTCAGATTTTTTCTTATTGAACTTATCTCCCTCAAGACCTTTGAGGTCATTGCGGAAGATAATATTCACCGCACCCTCAGCTCCCATTACCGCAATTTCAGCAGTCGGGTAAGCCAGATTGATGTCGGCGCGGATGTGCTTAGAGGCCATCACATCGTAGGCACCACCATAGGCTTTTCGTGTAATGAGAGTGATGAGAGGAACAGTAGCTTCCGAGTAAGCATAGAGAAGCTTAGCTCCGTGACGGATGATCCCACCGTATTCCTGAACCGTTCCTGGTAAGAACCCTGGAACATCCACAAGAGTGATGATCGGAAGATTGAAAGCGTCACAGAAGCGAACAAAGCGCGCTCCCTTAACCGAAGAATCGATATCAAGGCATCCGGCGAGAAAGCTTGGCTGGTTA
>CAZPFM010000290.1:0-4057 GCA_964585845.1 uncultured Bacteriovorax sp. | reverse complement strand
TAAGGAACTGGGCTTACGACAAACTTTTATCTGAAAAAATAAATTTATTCTTATCTTCGAGAGTATCAACTCTAGAAAATACTAAATCTGGAATTATACTTAATGATCGGTTTAGTTGTGACATGGTGATAAATTCATCTTATAGCGGTTTAAACACTTTGAAAGGCAGTTTTAAAGGAGTCGTAACCGGTCTAAAACATGAAATTACTGAGATGGCTCTTGTGAAAATGCCCGAACAGTTATCTGGAGTAGGTGTCACCGTTATGGATGGACCTTTTTTTTCATTTATGCCTTTTCCGGCCAAGGATGCATTCACATTATCTCACGTTCGATATACTCCTCATTTAAGCTGGATCGACGATAAGGAAATTGATCCTTACGAGATATTGAAGAATTATCATCGTGAGACTAGATATCAAAGAATGATAAAGGATGCAGCTAGATACTTGCCAATTATGCATGATGCCGTATTCCTTGAGAGTATGTTTGAAATCAAAACAGTTCTTTTAAAGAACGAGGGCGATGATGGACGACCAATCCTTTTTGAGAAAGACCAAAACATTAAAGGTTTATATTCTGTTCTCGGGGGAAAAATAGATAATATATATGACGTCATTCAACAGGTAGATATGATTTTAGAAGGTAATGTATGAAAAGAAGTGCTCTTGTAGGTCACACAGGATTCGTCGGATCTACTCTGAAAAAACAATATGAGTTTGATCATCTTTTTCGATCCACAAATATCAATGAAATAATCGACAAAGATTATGATCTCTTAGTCTGCGCAGGAGCACCTGCACAGAAATGGTTAGCGAACAAAGAACCAGAAAAAGATCTTCAGCAACTTAACTTTTTAATGAATTGTCTTTCCAGAGTGAAAGCGAAAAAGTTTGTCTTAATTAGCACTGTTGATGTTTTTGCAATCCCACAACAGGTGACCGAAGATTCGGAAGTTAGCGAAGCAAATCTTTCGGCTTATGGCTTAAATCGAAGAATATTAGAAAAATTTGTGGTCGAAAATTTTCCAGATGTCCTTATTGTACGTTTATCTGGACTTGTGGGGCCCGGTCTAAAGAAGAATATAATATTTGATTTTCTTAATAATAACAATTTAAATCAAATTGAATCCCGATCAGTTTTTCAATTCTATCCAATGGTAAATCTTTGGTCCGATATAACTTGTGCTTTATTCAATAATCTTTCACTTGTCCATCTTACTTCTGAGCCTATTAGTGTTGAAGAGGTAGCTTTAGAAGCCTTTAATTTAGTCTTTGAAAATGAATTATCCTCATCTCCCCTTTTTTATGATTTCAGAACGAAATACAGTGATCTCTTTAAGAGCGTTTGTAACAATTACCAATACTCAAAGAAAGAAACTCTTATAGCCATCCGGGCATACGCTCAATCAGAGCAGGTTAAGAAATGAGACTTAGTATATCCAACATTGCGTGGGATGTTTGCGAAGATCATAAAGTGCTCGAGATCTTGGAAGCTTTTGAAGTTTCCGCAATTGACATTGCTCCAGGTAAATATTTTTCACTATTAAATCCTCCGTCTCTCGAAGAATTAAAAAAGGTGAGATCTTTTTGGTCGGAGCGAGGAATTGATATCGTTGGAATGCAGAGTTTATTATTTGGAACTCAAGGTTTGAACGTATTTAAGCTTGGCGCGCAACAAAGAGATCTTCTTACTCATCTTGAAAAAATATTCATAATAGCACACGAACTGAATTCTCGAAAAATCGTGTTCGGATCCCCCAAGAATCGAGATCGATCTGGATTGAGTGATGAGCTCGCAGAGAAAATAGCAATGGATTTTTTTTTCAAAGTAGGGGACATAGCTTCTAAGTATGGTGTTTTGTTTTGCCTCGAGCCTAATCCTAAAATTTATGGATGTAATTTTTTAACAACAACTACTGAAGCATACTCTTTTGTATCGAAACTTAATCACCCTAGCGTTATGTTACAATTTGACTCTGGTACCGTATTTCAGAATGATGAGAATGTTGAAGATTTTTTTGAATTTACCAATCGATTTGGCCACTTTCATATAAGCGAGCCAAACTTGAAAGTTATAGGTCGAAATTATGATCACAGTTTAATTTCTGATCTTCTCAATAATCATCTAAAGCCGGATGTAGTAACTATAGAAATGCTTACTTCCCATGGGCCTTCGAGACTTCAGGAAATCGAGGAAGCTATTGATTTTGCAAAAAGGACTTATAATGTATAAGCGCGAAATTCCTTTCTATGAGATCTGTTTCGAGAATACGAATCGGTTAGAGTCTTGTGTTGTAATCCCTGTTATTAATGAAGGGACTAGAATTCTTAATCTCTTAATGAAAATGAAAGATTTAGGTGTAAATAGGTATGCCGACATAATCATCGTTGATGGCGGAAGCACAGATAATTCATTGGTTACTCAAAATCTTTTAGACCTAGGAGTTCACACCTTAATAGTGAAAAAAGATGTAGGCAGACTAAGTGCTCAATTAAGATGTGCTTATGCTTTTGCACTTGATAACAAATATCGAAATATTGTTACAATAGATGGGAATAATAAAGATGATCCAGAAGCGATTCCTACCTTCTTGAAAAAATTATACGAGGGGTTTGATTTTGTTCAAGCTTCTAGGTTTTTACCTGGAGGGTATGAAGAGAACACTCCTTGGATACGCAGCCTTGCAGTTCAATGGATTCATGCACCTTTTTTAAGTGCCTCATCTGGATTTAAGTGGACGGATACGACTCAGGGATTTCGTGCTTACAGTTCCAAACTATTGTCATCATCAAAAGTGAATATCTTTCGTGATGACTTCAAAGATTACGAGCTCCTGGCTTACCTTAACCACATTAGTCCTAGGCTCGGTTTTTCTTGTGTCGAAATCCCTACAAAAAGAATTTATCCAAAAGGAAAAGTTCCTACGAAAATAAGTTCTTTCAGAGGTAATCTTCGCCTTTTTAAAACATTGTTAGAAGTATGTTCTGGAAACTTTGATTCTATTTAAATCCAGAATCTTAAAAAAAATACATTTTATATTTTTAACAATGATGAACCATATAGCTGCTGAGCAGCCAAGGCACCATAAAACAAAACTAATATGAGTGTGAAGACGTGAGTGTTCTTTCGCTAAAATAAACCATGACATAGGTGCCATCGAAAATACAGCTAGTAAAACAAAATCTCTGGCCCGTGAGGGCTTGTTTGTAAAAATCTTCAGAGTCGAAATTGTTAATGCTAGTATAAAAGCGATGCCAAAAAATTTTCCGCCAATTCCTAGCATATAATATGCTCTCTTGAAAATGAATCGTTTTAAAACATCAATGTGACTTTTATAAACTGAATCTATAACGACGATAGTACTTCTTTTAACATCTTCGTCGAAGATATTAAGTAAGCCAGCCCCAATGGTGTCACCTCTTGTGTAGGCATGAAAAATCAATGCAGTGAAAAAAGCTAATGTTGCAATCAAGCAAGTTAGTGTGAATAAAAGAAAGGAATGGTTTTTACTCCTGATGGGGTTTTCAAGAAATGGGTCTATGAGAAATATGGCACTAGCAAAGAGAATGATCGTAGAGATATATTCGTAACCACACATACTTTTAAATAGAACCGAAAAAAAAAATCCCACAAGCCACAGGAATGAGTACTTCGTATTACTGGCTAGATAATATTTAAGAGTAAAAACAGCTGGTAGAAACCAGGTAAAAGGAATCCAGTATAGATTTTTTGCAAATGCCTGGATCCAAGGGAATGTGAAAACGGATATAAAAAAACAAGCCGCAAACATCAAGCCTAGGGATTCAGAGAAGAACAAAGTCAAAATAGCGATTGTAATTGCAAACGCGGTCGATGATAGTAAATGAAGTCCTACAAGATTAAATCCCAATTTATTATAAAAAAATGAAAATACCAATCCTTGTAAGCCGAACTGCGATTTATAAGGGGTGAGGAGGAGGTTTTCCACGCCTGGTGGCTTACCCTCAAGAGTTAAATTTCCAGACTTAGGAAGACCTTCAAAATTGCTAATGTTGATGTTAGTTTGAAACATATTTTT
>CAZPFM010000289.1:0-4062 GCA_964585845.1 uncultured Bacteriovorax sp. | reverse complement strand
GAAGTCCGTAGAAAATTTCAGTATGAATGGGACAGATCTGTTGATGAACGTGAGGTGAGATTCAGAAATGAATTTTTAGAATTACTAGCTTCTATTCCTGGAATCGTAGGAGCAATTGATCCTTTAATAATTAAAGAAGGGAAAAAAGTTAAAACGGATATTGATGCAATATTTTTCAACATAAAAACTGGAAGTTTGGCTTTAATTCAACTTAAATGGCAAGATCCATTTGGTGGACTATCTGAAAGATATAGTCGAAAGAGTAATTTTATTTTGAATGGTAATAAGTGGGTTCAATCTGTTTCAGATTGGATTGCGGAGGTCGGACCACCGGGTGTATTAAAAGCGACCAGGCTTGATCAGGTTAAAGGATTAAAGCTTAATACAATTCACTTATTTGTCGTGGGGAGATATTTTTCAGATTTTTCAGGTATTGACGAGAGGGATAGTAGATCCGCTTGGACCAATTGGGCACGACTTACAAAAGTTGTTCAGACAAATTTGTCGAATGAAAATTTTTTGAAGGACCCTATTCTGTGGATGCGTGAAAAGTTTTCTACTCAAAACAGAGTGATTATCAAAGAAGCCTATGGCTCTTCCATTATGAAAATCCATGATTATGAAATTGATTTTCCGGACTTGGACTTAAAAAAAATTATGGAGAAACTTACATAATGAATTCATTCGGAGTGTGAATAGAGCGTGATGATAGGTTAAAAAAAGGTAGTAATTGGGAGAAATCCAAAGGATGAGCAAACGAAAAAATTGTTAATAGTAAAAATAGTTACCTTGGGAAATGCTAAGCCGTTAAAATCATTCGATCCAGCTCATAACCCGAAGGCCGTGGGTTCAAATCCTGCTCCCGCAACCAAATCCTTAAATTTACCTTATCTCTTCCTTAGCTTAAAACTAGAATATATCTCTTTTAGTCTCGAAGAAGGATTTTTATGCGTACATTAGAAAACTATGCCCTCGGAAAATGGACCAAGGGCCAGGGTGAAGGTCAGCAGTTATTCAATGCGGTCACCGGTGAGCCTATCTATAAGGCCACTTCACAAGGGCTTAATTTTTCCGACATGATGGATTATGGACGCACAACTGGAGGCAAGGCCCTCCGGAAGATGACCTTTCAGGAACGCGGGCGAATGTTAAAGGCACTTGCTCTTCATTTGAATGAGAAAAAAGAAGAGTTCTACAAGATCAGCTATCTCACAGGGGCGACTCGCGTTGACTCCTGGATTGATATCGAAGGCGGGATCGGAAATCTCTTTGCCTATGCGTCTTTAAGAAGGCAGTTTCCGGACCTTCCGTATTACGTCGATGGTGAGATGGAGAGGCTTTCCAAGGGCGGAAGTTTCATTGGCCATCACATCGCAGATCCAAAACACGGGGTTGCGATTCACATCAATGCTTTCAATTTCCCTGTCTGGGGTATGCTGGAAAAAATAGCGGTCAATTTATTTGCAGGTGTTCCCGCAATTGTAAAACCCGCAACACTCACAAGCTTTCTCACGGAAGCTGTGGTGAGAGAAATCGTGGCTTCAAAGATTCTGCCTGAAGGTTCCCTTCAGCTTATCTGTGGTTCTGCCAATGGTATTCTAGATCATGTCATGAATCAGGACGTGGTGACTTTCACTGGTTCAGCTTCAACGGGGAAAATGCTGAAGTCTCATCCTCGTCTCATCCAAGAGTCAGTCCCTTTTAATCTTGAAGCAGACTCCTTAAACGCCATGGTGCTGGGCCCTGATGTTCAGCCAGGTTCCACGGAATTCGATATCTTCATTAAAGAAGCTGCCAGAGAAATCACTGTGAAGGCTGGGCAGAAATGCACGGCCGTTCGACGCCTCATTGTTCCAGAGAATTTAATTTCTGCGGTTCAAGAGGGATTAGGAAATCGTCTGGCGTCGACTGTGATCGGTAATCCGGAAAATAAAGAAACCCGTATGGGGTCTCTTGCAGGAGAAGCGCAAAGAAAAGAAGTGCGGGAAAAGGTCAATGAACTCGCGCGCTCTCAAAAGATCGTGTTTGGTAATCTTGATGAATTCAACGTGGTAGGCGCTGATCCGAAGAAAGGTGCCTTTATGCCACCCATTTTATTTTTGAATGAAACGCCTTTTGAGAAAACGGATTGTCACAATATCGAGGCTTTCGGACCTGTTTCAACACTTATGCCTTACAAGACTATTGAAGATGCGATTACTCTAAGTCGCATGGGGCTTGGGTCTCTTGTTTGTTCAATGGTGACTGCGAACGATGACGTTGCTCGCGAGTTCGTTGTTGGGGCCGCAAGCATGCATGGACGTATTCTCATCCTGAACTCAGACTGTGCTAAAGAGAGCACCGGACACGGATCCCCGATGCCCATGCTGGTGCACGGTGGACCTGGCCGCGCCGGGGGAGGCGAGGAGATGGGCGGAAAACGGGGAGTCATGCACTATCTGCAGCGAACGGCGATTCAGGGCAGTCCTACCACTCTCACAAAAATCACCGGGCAATACCAATACGGTGCCAAACAAAAAATTTCTGAGATTCATCCATTCAGAAAATACTTCGAAGAACTTGAGATTGGCGAAACGCTCATCACTGAAAAACATCAGGTGACCTTGCAGGACATCGAGGACTTCGCAGATTTATCCGGCGATAAGTTCTATGCTCACATGGATGAAAAATCCCTGGAAGGCACAATGTTCAAAGGAAGAGTAGCCCATGGCTACTTCATCCTTTCTCGGGCGGCCGGGCTATTTGTTGATCCTCCCAAAGGACCGGTCCTTCTTAATTACGGACTCGACGAATGTCGATTTATTAAGCCAGTTTACCCTGGAGCTACCATCGGCGTGCGATTCACCTGCAAGGAAAAGATTGATCAGGAGAAGAAGTCTCCGGAAGACATCGCTAAAGGCATCGTGAAGTGGCTCGTTGACGTCTACGATGAAACCGGTGACACGGTGGCGATCGCGACAATTCTCACCATGGTGAAGAAAAAAAATCAGGATGCATGAGAATTCTGCTCCTCTTACTCCTTATCGCTTGCTCTAAAACGGAGGTCACTTTTCGTCGTGATCTTAAGACTGATACGACTCAGAAGATGTGCTTCATCGGTGACATGGGTGACGGCTCTGAAAATCAGCAGAAGGTCGCGGATGCCCTCAAAAATGAAATGTGCCATCACGTCTTTGTCGTGGGAGATGTGATCTACAGTAAGGGCATTGAGTCCGTGAATGATCCACTCTTGCAGGAGCGATTTGTAAAATTCTACGAACCGGTTGCCCTGTCGGGGAATAAACCACAATTCTCAATCGTTCTTGGAAATCACGACTTCGCCGGGAATGAAGATGCCTGGTTAGATGTCCCGAAGAAAATTCCATGGGTTTTCTATCCAAACTACTACTACCTTCAAAAAATCAATTCTGCTTGCTTTGTGGCCATGGAAACTGATTTCTACGCTGGTGCCTTCAAGTTCGAATCTCTGTTTCAGAAAAGATGGTTGGAAACTATTCAGGATCAAATGAAAGACTGCGAGCTCAAAGTGCTCTTTGCGCATCATCCCTATTTAGGGAAAAGACCGGCCAAGGGGTGGGTCAAAAGCGTTTACGAAGACTCAGTGGTAGGTAAGTACAATGTCGTTGTGAGTGGCCATGATCACATCCTCGCTGATCTCGGCAAAAAAGACGGAACTCACTTTTTTATCTCCGGGGCGGGAGGGCAACATGTCGGTGGCGAGCTTGGTTATCTTGTGCTTGAGCTGGATTATGAAAAGGAAAAACTTAGCGGCCATCGGACCCGCTTTCATGTATTGGAGTGACCTGATTGAAACTGATGCTTCCGAATTCCCATGGCCTGAAGCTTGCGAAGACCATGCTTTTCGTAAAATGAGATCATCGCTTCATCACAGGTGAGATCAACCATGTAATAGGTTTCGAGATCCTTGAGCATCCTTTCCAAAAGGTTTTTTCCGACCCCTTGTCGTTGATACTCAGGTAAGACTTCCAGCAAAGGAATGTAAGCCGAGAGAATGCGGTCTGAGATGGCGTTGATAAAACCGACAAGTCGGTTCTCTTCAAT
>CAZPFM010000288.1:0-4075 GCA_964585845.1 uncultured Bacteriovorax sp. | reverse complement strand
GCTACCCACATCCTCAGAAGTGGAGGCACGATCTGCTTTCCTACTGAAACCAACTGGGTTGTGGTGGCCGATCCCTTCATTAAGTCCGGTGTGGATAGACTCTACCAGCTCCGGCATATGGAAAATACCAAGCACTTCACTGTTCTCTGCCCTAGCTTTCAGAAAGCAATGGAAATTGCCTTTATTGATGATGGGGCCTTTAGGATTCTGAAAAAAGTTATCCCAGGCTCCTACACTTTTATCTTTGAGGCCCAGAAAAAGATCCTGAAACATCTTAAGGCTTCAAAGAAAGATCATGAAGTGGGTCTGCGTTTTCCACCGCGGCTTATCTGCCAGAAGATTCTGGAACACTATGGTGACATCCTGATTGGAACCCATCTCACTCACGAGATGATTGAAGAAGCCGATCCAGAAATTCCGCTCTATGGAATTCAAATTGAAGAATCCTTTCCTCAGGGTATCGATCTTGTGATTGATCCGGGTGAATATGAGTTCGTGGGTTCAACCACCATCATCGATTTTACCTCTGGTAGTCCGGAGGTTGTGCGTCGAGGTTCAGGAGATGATTCTCTGTTCCGTCTGTGATAGAAGATCACCATGAAAAAGAAAGTCATTGTCGTAGGCGGTGGGTTTGGCGGAATATCCGCTGTTAAAGCACTGGCCAACACGGATACTGAAATCACTCTTATCGATAAGAAGAACTATCATCTTTTTCAGCCTCTTCTCTATCAGGTGGCCATGGCGGCCCTTTCACCAGCAGAGATCGCATACCCTCTTCGCGCTATGCTGGGAAAAATCCCAAACGTGAGAATCCTTTTGGGTGAGGTCACGGGAATCGACAAAGAAAAAAGAATCATCACCACTAAAGATGAGCAGACACTTTCTTATGATTATCTCATCCTATCTTGTGGCGCGACCTACACATATTTTAATTCACCTCAGTGGGAGCCTCTGGCACCAGGGTTAAAGACCATCACCCAGGCAACTGAGATCAGACGCCGGGTCTTTCTTGCTTTTGAAAAGGCCGAAAAGATTCAGGATCCCATTGCTCAAAGGGCAGAACTCACCTTCGTTGTCGTTGGGGGAGGTCCCACAGGTGTGGAACTTGCCGGGGCACTTGGGGAAATCACTCGATTTACTCTCACCAGAGAATTTAGAAATATCGAGCCCTCGCAGACAAGAATCATTCTCATTGAGGCGGGAAAACGAATTCTCTCCACCATGCCTTCAGAACTCTCTATAGAGGCGAGCCGTGAGCTGGAAGAGCTGGGGGTTCAGGTCTGGACCAATTCTAAAGTGAGTGACATCACCGTAAAAGGTATCCAGGTGGGGGCCGAATTCATCGAGTCCTCTACCATCCTCTGGGCCGCAGGTGTGGGGGCCAATCCACTGAATAAAATTTTAGAAACCGGACTGGATCGTCAGGGTCGGGTGATCGTCAACCGAGACTGCTCTATTCCTCAGCATCCTGAGGTCTTTGTGATCGGTGATCAGGCCCATCATCCCTGGGGAGTAAGTCAGGAACCTTTGCCAGGTCTAGCACCTGTGGCCATGCAACAGGGTCGATATGTGGCCCGTTTAATAAAAAAGGGTTTATCGAATCCTGAGAGTCGTCCTCTCTTTCAATACGTAGATAAAGGTCAGATGGCCACCATAGGAAGATCCCGGGCGGTGGCGATGTACAAGGGGATCAATTTCCATGGCTTCATAGCCTGGCTTGCCTGGCTTCTTGTGCACATTTATTATCTGATTGGTTTTAAGAACCGACTCTTCGTTCTTATGAGCTGGGGTTGGACCTACCTCTCCTACCGGAGAGGGGCCCGCCTGATCATTGATAAGAATTCTTAGAGACTGAAGTTTTTCCCAGGGCAGGAACTGTTAAGCACACCAAGAAGTTGCTCATCACTTGAAGAGAGAAGTTTCCCCTCACTATTGAAAAGCTTATTCCTTGCGACCGTACAGCTCTTGCCACCTTGCTTGATCTGGGCGGTCTCATCCCCACCGGAAGCCGTGGGATGCTGGAAACGGTGATCAAGTCTGATACTGATACCAGAGCCTTCGTAATGAACATTCGGCGGACTACGCTTGAATCGATCTGGATTAAAATCCGGTGCGCCTTCGCTTAAGGCCCCGCTCTTAACCGCTCCAGTCTTCCCATCAAAGATCACATCCTCACCTGTCGCAAGAGTGACGATGACATCATCCCCTTCTACCTTGGCCGAAGGAGGTGAGAGTCGTGGAAGCACAAACATCATGGATTTCACATCGTGGCTATCAGGACCTCCACCATAATCACCGAGATAAATATAAGTCTCGTTTAAGGCGTGATCTAAACTATTGATAGAAATCTGGCGGGAAGGATTCCCTGCCTGCGTTCCGTAATCTGGAAGATAAGGATGGCCATTTCTACTTCGGACGTTGAACCCTGCAGGGGGTGTGGATCCGTCATTTGTAATACAGGAAATTCTGTCAACAGCAGTGGCTATGGGGTTTTGACTTGAGCAGAGGGTGTAGCGAGAATCTTTTCTCGGAAAGCTCCCTTCAGTCACAGGATTAATATCCACGGAAGCCAGCAGCCGTGCTGGTTCAGGAGCTGGTTTTGCATGAAGACTGTGGTCATGCTCTTCTTCGCAGTCAATGTCTCCCACAACGGGGGAGCTTTCAGTGAGTTCCTGAAATTCCTGAGTCAGGGCCAGAAGATCTTCTGGTTTACTCTCTTCTTTTGGAGTTTGCTCAGGTTTTACTTCTTCAGGTTTTTCAGGTTTAGCGGCAACCTCTTTTTCCACTTCGGACATGATCTCATCAATTCGTCTCTCAAGACTTCGGCAAATCGCCGGAGCGTCGGCAGGACTACAAACCTTTTCAACCGTCGAAAGAAGATCCTGAACTTCCTGATTTAATTTTGGATCGGAGAATTGCTTCACAGTTTCTGAATCTTTTCTTCCTGCGGATTTATAATTCTGCTCACACTGAGAGAAAGCAGAGTTCCGAAGCTTTTGAGTATTTGTTTTCGCACAGAGACCCGGACCAAAGAGTAAGGGATGGCACTGAAGAGCGCTGGCGCCACACTCCCCATCCTTATAGGAACTATTTCCTCTTTGAGGACTTGTACAAAGACTGCGGGTTTTTGAAACCGCTACTTTGGTACTGGGCCAGCCGGCATAGAAACAATCGTAATTTCCTTCATCTGCGTAAGCGCTCTGAATGAGTTCAAAAAAGACTGTCTTTTTTGGCTCATTCTTAGCGAGTTCCCCAGGTATTTCAGAGAAAAACTGGCGGTAGAGTTTAAAAACCTTCAATTTCTTCTGGGGCGAAAGGGAGCGAAACTCCTTTATTCCCATCCGGGCCTGGGCCAGGGAAGAAAGAGATAAGAAGAAGACCAAAGCGAGGAATTGTGAAGTTTTCATGAGTTTCTGATCGGCTCAGTCGGCTAATACTTGACTTAAGACTATAAGTCTTTGAAATCAATCAATTTATTATCAGGAATGGCCTCGTGAAAGAAGTACAGGGCAGCTTGGAAATTTTAGGAAATTCGGAGATAAGAAACCCAATTAATTCAAACCTAAGAGGTAATTTATGAAGGCCATGCTTCTTCTCTCATTTATGCTTTTTTCTCTCTCCGCTCTTGCTGACACATTTGTCTGTGTCGTTGAGGCAGATGGTAAGACCAATGTTGGTTACGAAGTCGCAAGGACTCGTAAGGTTCGCGTTCAGGCGAGCACATGGGCCTGTGACGGGAAGATCAAAGGTGATGAGATTATCATTCAGATGTACGAGCCACATCTCCAGGTAGACGGAGATCTCTACGAGACTCGCGGACCAGTTCATCGCGGTCTGAAGCTTGAGACCAAGTACTCAAGCTGTCACTGTAGCTTAATGTAATTTTTTAAACAGCAGCGGCGGAATTCATCTGAGATTTCAGCTGAACCGCCGCCGCCGTATAGCCGCCGTTTTCAGCATCGATAAAATGAATGTGCTGCCCCTGCCCTAGTCCGTCCACAAAACAGGTCATGAGTGAGGCATCTGTTTCGTGCAAACCAAAAAAAACTTCACCCTTTTTAAATTCTTCTTCGAG
>CAZPFM010000287.1:0-4078 GCA_964585845.1 uncultured Bacteriovorax sp. | reverse complement strand
ATGGATATCCTCACCTCAAAAGATCGAGTGGAAAAACAAACTAGTTTTTCAGGAATGTGTTGTGATATGTTGCGATAATGAAAGGATGTAATGTGAAATCAATGTTTTATGCTTGGCGATTCCAGGCATGTTTGGAATCTCTGGGGAGCGAAGACTCCTTCATTCCCTTAAAAATTGGGTGTCTTGTTTTCACCGGAAAATTCACTGAAGCGATCGTTTTGCATGAAACACGAAAAAAGAATCTTCTTCCAGAAGAGTTAACGGAAGCAGAATTTTATCTAGGTATCGGTGAGGTCCGTCGCTCTCACTACCGCTCCGGTTCCAGCTATTTTGCGAGGAACCTTCTTCGCATCAAGGCGATAAAAAATCCTTGGCCTGAGACCAGGTTCTACGCTTATCAGGGCGCCGCTTTTCTCAACTTCTTCAAGGGATACTTTGACCGAAGTCTCGAACTCGCCGAGAAAGCTTTTATTGCTTCTCTGGAGGCGGAGTTCGACTACGGAAAGATCCTCGCCCTGGATCTCCTCGCTCACTCCCACTGCCAGACAGGGAAGATCCGACAGGGTCTTCATGAATTCGATCAGGGTTTAGAGATCCTGAATAGACTTGGAAACGGCGGTCTTAAAACTGCTCTCCAGATCTCCCGCTTGCGTTATGTCTCACAGTTTGGGATCACCCCTCATTCGACAGTTTCAGACCTCGAGGAAGCCATTCTTAATCTGCGCCCGGAAGAGACCTATTCCAAGGCAGAACTCCAGCTCGAACTCTGTCGGCAATACATCCTGAGAGGAAAAGCGACCGAAGGACTCGCTGTCCTCGAAGCCGCCAGTGACGAAATCTACCGCCACCAGAACAAGCGCCAGAGTGCTCTCTTTAATCATCGTTTTGCTCACATCCAGTTTCTTCGGGGGGAGTCTCACACGGCACTCGCTCTCATAAGGGCATCTTTCCCTCAGCTTGACCCGCGGGTCGATCAGGTTCTTTGGAAACAGTTTAAAGGTCTTGAAAAAAAGATTATGGATTCCGGCCAGTCTCCGTTAGACGAAAGAATTTTCTCAGACCGTAGGAACAGGCAAAATCTAAAGGGCGAAGACCCCCTCGGGGACATCTTCGATGAAATCTCTTCCAAAGGAGCGAAGCTTGTACCTCGACTTATGGAAAAAGGATTCTTTGGACTTATCCCAGAAGCCTTGGGGACCAAGCTGCAGGGTCAGAAAATCTATCTTGGTCCTGGCCCTCGGGGACTTATCATCATCTCCGACGCCGATGTCCTCGTCGTCGAATCTGGTCTCACAGCACCTCTGAAGAAACTTCTCAGGGAACTAGCGAATCCGGAATTTCAATCTAAGGAAAACCTCATCCGCAATGTCTGGGGTCACAACTACGATCCATCGATCCATGATAATGTTCTCTACTCAAACATTGCTCGTCTTCGAAGCATTCTACGAGCGCAGAGCAACTGGATCGAATGGTCTGAGAATGGATACCGGCTCTCTCCCGCCGTAGAAATACTGGAAGATACCCACCAGCTATCCCGGCCAACCGAGAAAAGAATAAAAAAAGGAAAGCCCTCTTCCCTGCCAGTGCACACTCGGCTGAATTTCCGTCAACTCAAGGCACTGGATGCCGCCGATGAAGGAGAGGTTCTTCAAGTGAGCTCCCACGCAAGGACATACGGAGTCACCACCATGACTGCCTGCCGAGACCTCACCAAGCTTTTTGAACTCGGACTTCTTATGAGAACCGGTCGTGCTCGCGGAACGAAGTACTTAAAGCCGCGAGATAAGGTGTTGGATTACCGTGGCAAAAACTCCCGGCTTGCCGAAGCCCACAGCACTAGATAGAAAAGATAAAAGGGGTTTCCGATGAAGATTCTTTTTTTCATTCTCATAATTCCAGTCAGCTTCGCCCGACCGATCCGCGGCACCTATGAAGTCCCGGTTAAATCCCCTGAACTCAAATCCTTTTCAACTTTTCCTGTGAAATTCAAATCTAGCACCTACGACAATGGCTTCGAGAGCCTTACCTTTCCCCTTCCTGCTGAACTCACCGGACAAGGACTTCAGATTCAGATGGAAAAAACGAATGTTCCTGGAAAGTGGATGGGCCCCCTCGTCGATGCAGACTGTGCAAAGATTGGCCGCTATTTCGAATGCCAGATGAGGTTCAGGAATCTTCCTTTCGATGAGCAGGGACTGATCGAGCTTATGAAAGAAAAATTTCCCGGTAACGAGTCCTCTCAGAACCTCGCCAAGGAACTCGCAAAAGTTTTTGGTGCCGAACCCGCCGGCATCCTTCGCTATAAGCTCAGAGGCAGAGAGAGAGAGTAGTCTCTATTTACTTTCTTTATTCGTAATAAGTGAAATATTCTCGAGTTTTTTCACCTGAAGTAGATCCAGTACTTTCACCAGGCGCTCGTAGCGAACATCTCCATCCACCCGCAGATTAATGAGGGTCTCTTTCTGGGCCTTCTCCAGGTTGGCCTCAAGGCCTTCCATCTCGATTTTTTCCCCATCAATGGCGACTTCATCATTAGAGAGTTCGATGGTGATTTGCTCAATCTTTTTCTGAGAGCCTGCTCCCTGCTCAGTCTTCGGTAGCTTCAGAAGAAGGGCCAGCTCGTCTTTTTTAAAGACCGAGGTCACAAGAAAGAAAACGAGCAGGAGAAACACCACATCGATGAGTGGTGTCAGATCCATGGTCAGGGATTCGCGGCGGTTTCTTCGGGCCATGGGCCTATTCCCCTTTCAGCATTGGGCCCATGTGTTTTTCCATCTCGATTTCCAGGGAGTCGAGCTCTCCAGTGAGATAGTTATGGGCAATGTAATGAGGAATCGCGACGATGAGGCCTACGATGGTGGTGATAAGAGCGTAAGAAATTCCTTCGGCAAACTGACTCGGGTCAGAGAGACCTTTAGCGGAGATCACCTGGAAGGCTTGATAAATACCGATCACAGTTCCGAGGAGTCCAAGGAGTGGTGCCGTGGTAGCGATGACCTTGATGGTCGTGAGACCGACTTCCAAAGAATGAACCCGTTGAGAAATATTATCTTTTACGAGCTCAAGGTGAGAGATGAGACTCTTAGTTTGAAACTGCGCCGAAAGATCCGCGGCAAGATTTTTGGCTTCAGAGGAGAGTTTCTTTCTAAAATCTTTAAAGATGAAAAGTCTCCAGAGGATAAGTGAGATACCAACGACATTCATCGCAACTAAGATCCAACCAATCGTTCCGCCAGCGTTAATAAAGTCGAAAAGTCTCATTCAATTCCTCTTCTAAGTGTTGTCCGTGAACTTCACGGGTATTTCTAGGTCCATGGAATTCACGCCGATCTCATCGGGGATGGGATCAAACTCCTTCACACTTGTCACGGCCGCTTTGGCAGCTTCATCGAGACGGGAGTATCCGGAACTCTTCAGAACACGCGCATTGATAATATGCCCATCTTTTAACAACGTAAATGCCACGATCGCAGTTCCGCGCTGACCCATGCGACGGCTCATAGTGGGATAGAACTTTTCAGCGTCGATTCTTGCCCGTAGGGCCTCTTTGTATTGGGCCAATAAATCCTTTACCCCGATGCTTTTCGAGGTGGGTGCTGCCACGGTCTCTTCGATGACTTCACTCACCTCTTCCTTGGCCTTAACGCTTTTCTTGGGGATTTTTGGTTTTACCTTCGGCTTTGGCCTATTTTCAGGAACGGAAGTTTCGGTCCTGGACTCCATGATACTCATGACCACGACATTCTTTGAGTCTCTTTGAACTGACTGAGGGATCTCCAATCCTCGGGCGATAAGAAAAATGAGGTGGAGGATAACGACAATAACAAGATGAGTCAGGAAGCGCTTTTCCATGGGCCCAAATGCTATAGCAAACCCTAGACGAAGTCTATGCTCCGTGACAAAAATAACTTATGCATGAATATTCATCTTTCGCTCTGAACATCTGGCACCATAGCCTTTTTACTGTCGGTGAAGCATCGATTACGGTGGGGAGCCTGATCCTTGCTTTTCTTTTATTACTCCTGGCACCAGGCCTTTCGCGAAAACTTTCTCGGGCGATCGACCAGCGGCTCATTAC
>CAZPFM010000286.1:0-4085 GCA_964585845.1 uncultured Bacteriovorax sp. | reverse complement strand
ATGGTAACTGTCTTTCATTTCTTAAAATATACCTCAATAAAGAAGAGTATATTCAAAAGTTTAAATCTTTAAATCCTCGAATCGAGATTTGCTTAGACTGCCAAGTCGATTTTCAAGATCAGGAAGGTTTTGGACTCTTTAAGATTTATAAGAGCCAAGGGATGTCTTTTAATTTTGGATTAGAAGAGGAAAGTTTCAATTATGTTTATCTGCTTGAGTTAGCATTCATGATTGGTGTGTTTGTACTTTCCGCATGGCTGTATTTCATTTTTATTTCTATATCTGATAAGTATCTGTTTTCACCTCTTCGTTACATTATGAGCTCCCTCAGCCAAGGAGGAAAAATAGACTGTCAAAAAATTAATGTTTCTGAACTTGTTCAGCTGGCTACTGAGATTAATTCTTTTCAAGAACGAACAAAACGTGCTGAGGAACTTGAAAAGAAAGAAAGTTTATTCAAGCTTGCTAAGCAAGTCGCGCATGATATTCGATCACCCCTTACAGCTTTACAGTCTTTAAGTTTTACTTCGCAAGTTTTAGAACATGAAAAAAGAGTTTTAATTGACTCTTCATTGTCTCGGATTAGCGAAATTGCCAACAATCTTCTCGATCAAGGTGCTGAATGTCCCATTAGACCTGTATCAGTACTGGAAATCTTACGAGGCATTATAAATGAAAAAAACCTTAAGTTCTCTAATATTGGCAAGTTTGTTCGATTTGAAGGAGTTTTAAGAAACAATCTCTTTGTAGAAATTAACGCCTGTGAATTTCGTAGAGCGGTCTCTAATCTGATTGATAATGCAATTGATGCTTCATCTTCAGCAGTTGTGGATGTAAACATCGAAAAAGTTGACCAGAAATGCCTTATTAGTTTTAAAAATGACGGATCAGGCATCGATTCGGAGATACTTAAATTTATTGGGACCAAAGAACTAACCACTAAAAAAGACGGTAATGGTCTCGGTCTAATGCAGGTTAACAACTTTGTTTCTGCTTCAGGTGGAAAGTTAATATATCAATCTCCTCTAGAGGGAGGGACTTTAACGACGATTGAATTACCGTTGATTGATCAACCTTCATGGCATTTAGAAAATCTAAATTTAACAGGGTTTGAGAGAGTTATTGTGGTTGATGATGATCACTCAATATTTAGTTTTTGGAGATCCAAAATTAAAGATAATGTTCAGGTGATTTATTACTCTAACCCGAAAGATTTCATTAAAAATCAGTCTAGTTTGAAACGTGGGGATTTAGTACTCATTGATTTTGAATTTCGAAATTCCTCTCTTACTGGTCTCGATGTTATTTTGGAAGTTAAACCTAGTCCTTATGAAGTTCTTTTAATTACATCAAAAGCAGGGGACTCATTTATTCGTCGTGAGTGCGAGAGGAATGGAATCAAATTGATTTCTAAAGAAGCCTTGCCTTTTTTAGATCCAGTTTTTAATGACAATAACTTAAGAGTTTTGATTGACGATGACCCTATAATTCACATTTCATGGAAAATGTTTTTTGAAAGTCTTAATCTGCCGTTACGGACATATTTCTCTGTAGATGAATTTCTAAATGATTCTAGTGGGGCGCCGTTGAACTCTCAAATCTTTATTGATTCAGATCTTGGAAAGCATCAAAAAGGGGAAGTTCTTTCCGAAAAAATCTTCAATGATGGTTTTAAATCCTTATATCTTTGTACAGGATTCTCTAAGGAAGATATTAACAAACCAGAGTGGATCAAAGATATTGTCAAGAAATCCCCAAGTAGTTGCTTTGAAGTCTTCGATTAAGCCGCCCACTCACCCCGATAAAAAACATCTTCCTTATTTTTCAGCAGCCCATACCACTCATTCTTCGACTTACCCGAAACATCCAACCACTCATCAATATACTTTTCTTTAAGAAAAATCGGGCATCGGTCATGCCCGGCCTGGGCTACCTCAAAAGGCGGTTCATCCGTAATGAGCGCAAAGGAGTAAAACCCAAAGTCCTTACTAGGAGCTTCCCAATAATCCCATAGGCAAGGCGCCCACATGATCTTTCGATCCTGGGGAAGAAAGCTTATGAGCCTCTTCTTGTCTTCATGCTCCACCCACTCAAAGAAGCGGACAAAGGGAAAGAGTCCATGCTGCTTGGTAAAGAGCTTATTCCAGGTTTGCCTGTATTCAAGGGAATCTACCCGGGCATTGAAGACATTGAACTTAGTTGGGATTTCTTCTTTGGAGTTTTTGGGTCTCACACGGTAGCGCATACGTTTAAAGACCCGCCGGCCATTCTCATGGACCATGACCCAGGTAAAATAGCCGGGAAAAATACGGTCATCCTCGCCGGGTTCTTTGAAAAAAGTGGAGCGGGGTTTGCGGGGAAGGTTCAAAACCTGTTTCAGGTAATCTAAATCCTGAGCTTTTGACTTAAGTTCTTGGTAAAAGATTTCGTCCGCTTGGGCGACTTCTGCCTTAAAGATTTTCTGTAATTCTAAGAGATCGGCCTGGACCTGCGCTGAGTAACACATCCCCCGATTATACACCTGAAAATTCTGCTCGCTAGCACCCGTCATGAATTACTTCTATTCTAGTAGCATGAAGGAATTAAAAGGTTTCAATCTCGGGTATAAACCCTACCAAGTTGTTTGCCGGGCAGGGTAAGAGTCCAACGACCTCTACTATCTGGAAAGTGGAAAGCTTCTGGTCTGTACGGTTAACGGAACAAAGGTCACGGCTTTGGCACGGATCAATCCGGGAGAGTTCATCGGAGAGCTCTCTTTTTTTGATGGAAAGGAAAGGGCGAGCCACGTGGTGGCCCTCGAGCACAGCCGGATGGTGATTCTCTCTCAGGAAGAGATTCTTCCTAATCTTCCAAAATGGTATGTGGCCGAGGCCAATGACCTGACTCGGAAGATCCGGCGGATGAATCGCATCGCTACAGAAAGTAATCTTCGAAAGTTTGATACCCAGGACGAAAAGCCTCTCTCGATCGAAGAGCAGCGCTATGTCCTTCAAGCCCTGAGCCAGGAAGACTAAGATGGAAGTGGGAAACTTTAATTACAAAGCAAAAGATGTGATCTTTAAAGAAGGCCAGAGTGCTGGCAAGGTCTATGAAATTTCCAGTGGCGAAGTTCTTTGCTTGAAATGGAATAAGGATCGCCTGGTTCCGATCATGATCGCTCGAAAAGGGGATCGGCTCGGTGAAGCTACTTTTATTAGAAATGGAAAATACAATTATTCAGCAGTGGCCTTAAGTTATACAGAAACTAATCCTATATCCATTCAGACCTACAAAGCAGAGTTCTCTAAGTCGCCTGAATGGATGCCGGCCCTTCTCGGTATCATGGCCTCCCGTCTCCATCACACCATGGATCTTCTGACAGAAAATCGTATTGGTATTTTGAGTGAACAGGAATTTCCACCTGCCCTCGAGATCGAACTGAAAAAACTCTTAGGCTAAAATTTTTCGATAGCATCGTCCGGACATTCTGCGGGAATTCTTCCCGTGAGGAGCCGGTTGATCGTCGAGTAGAAAGTCCGTTTTCCCTCACAGAGCCAGACCTGAGAGACATCAAAGTCCCGGATCTCATTTTTATTGGCGTTGATGGTATTGCCACTGAGGTCAGTCAGGGCAATCACACTCGAGGGGCCTTCAATGATGACATCATTGTCCACTCCCTCATCCGTACAGACATCAAGATCGTCGGCTTCTTCTTCCAACTGATTGGCGTCCCGGTCAGTGAGAGTCACAGAAAAATTACAGCTATCTTCCTCATCCTGAAAAACGCCGGTGATGATGAGAGGGCGCTGATTTAATTCCATACTGAGCCGGTGGTTATAGAACTCGATGAATCCATCGTCGGTCAGAAGTTGAATCCGTGACCAGCGAACGGGCACGGCCGCCTCCTCTTCCCGTGCGGGGACAGTTGGACTTTCGTTATCGGTATTGTCTTCTCCGCAAGAAGTAGCGAGAAGGGCGATAAGAAATAATGGTAAAAGGAACCTCATGTTCACTCCTTAAGAAGCATTGGATCGTCTTAAGGCTCAACTTTAAACAAAAGCTTGGCCAAATCGGTGCTCATTCAAGGGCTTTGCGAAGCATAATGG
>CAZPFM010000285.1:0-4089 GCA_964585845.1 uncultured Bacteriovorax sp. | reverse complement strand
CAAACGACAATCAAGAAAGAATAAGGACTGGTAGATGAAGACTTTCATTCTCTTAATCATTGCTCTTTTCTCCTGGAACATCCTGGCCGACGAGGTAAAAGTTGAAGTCTCTCCTCAGAGCCCGGTGGCGGGTGAGATCTTCCAGGCTAAATTCAGAGTTTTTACTTCTTCTACAGATGATCCCGATATTAGTTTTACCTCCGGTAAAGTCGAAACCCTCGGAAAGTCCAATCAGGGCGTTTCTACCAGGACAGTTTACGCGAACGGATCCCTAACCGTTACTCGTGAAGTCATCATTGTTTATGATCTTAGGACTAATCTTCTTGGAGCAAACGCTCTTCGTGACATCAAAGTCAGTGTCGGAGGGAAGACTCTCACTCATCCCCCGGTAAAGTTTAATGTGGTGAAGGAACCAGTTGAAAAGGCTGACGTCTTCATCCAGGCCGATGTGCCAAAAACAGAAATCTTTCTTGGTGAAGGAGTCACTGTTCGGTATTACCTCTATAGTAAGCTTCCAGTAAGTGCCATCGACATCAAGCGCTATCCAAAGCTTAACAATTTCCTCAAGCGCTTTCTTCAGGAACCAGATCAGATGGAAAGAGTCTCTGTGGACGGCGAGATCTACCTTCGAAGTCAGATCTATGCGGCAAAACTCTTCTCAGAAAAGGTGGGAAACCTCAAGGTCGATCCTCTCACAATCTCTGTGACTTATCAGGGACAGAACACAAGCAGTCCCTTCGGTAGTTTCGATATGCGGCGAGAGTTCAAGACGAGAACGATTAATAGTGAACAGGTCATCGTCAAAGTGAAAGATCTTCCTCAACCAATTCCAGATCATTTTACAGGACTAGTAGGCAGGCACGAATTCAATTTGAATTTTTCTCAGACCAAGCTGATAGTGAATGAACCATTAGAAGTCAGGTTGACCGTCGCCGGTCCGGGAGCATTAGAGAATCTTGAGGCTCCGGTCATTCTTCGGGATCCTGCCTTAGAAGAATTTGAAACAACGGGAGATCTGAAAATCATAGATGCTGACCAGGCGACAAAGACATTCGAATATACCTTTCTCGCTAAGAGTAATCTAACACTTCCAGCAAAAGAAAAATCTTTAAGCTACCTGGATCCGGAATCGGGTCAGTACGTGGTCTCTCACGTTAGTATTCCTGAACTCACTATCGCAGGTGGGAGAAAGGCCAGTGTGGATAAAACTTCTAAGGACTCTCGACCAGGCCCTGAGGTCTCGGAGATAGAAACACCACTTGAGCTTAATCCCCCTGTCTTGAGCTCTGTTCTTGGCATGGAGCGCTACCTGGGTGTCCTTAATCTAGTCCTCGCCGGGCTGGCACTTGGCTTAATCATCCTCTTTCTTCTCTTTCGTGCCAACCTTTCTGGTCTTATTCCCTCTGGGGATATCCCGGCCTCCTTTCGTAAGGGGAGGTTTTCCTTTGGGGAATTTGCTCGGTGGCTTGAGCCTGTGATAAAGAAAACAGGAAAGTCGCCGGAGTTTATTTTACGTGATCCTCGGATTGAAAAAGAAACTCAGGAATATTTCAGAGAGCTCCTGCGAAAAGCTGAAAAAGATTTTTCGACGAAGAAATCGGATACAAACTATAGTTACGATGCAAAACATTTTCGAAGACTAGCAAAATTTATAGAAAATAATAAAAATGAAAATACTCACATCTCTCTCTGACGCATTCAAGACCAATGATAACCGTAAAGTTGGTCTTACCATCGGGAACTTCGATGGTGTCCATCTAGGGCACCAGGAACTCCTTCGTCAAATCAAGAGTGACTGTGACGATCTCGACTATGACTTTGCTGTCGTGACCTTCGTTCCCCATCCTCACCAGATCCTTCAACCCGAAAAGAAAGGATTTTTGATTAATAGCTATCAGCAGCGACGCAAATGCCTGGAAGAGATAGGAGTTGATGTATTAATTGAGATTAAATTTGACCGGGACTTCAGTACTCTTTCTCCAGAAAATTTTCTCAAGACCTACCTGGCACCTTACTCTCAGATAAAAAAACTCTATCTCGGTTATGACTTCGCTTTCGGTGCCAACAAGTCAGGAAGTCATGGAATTGCTCATCAGCTTCTTCAGCCTCTGGGCATTGAGGTGGAGCTTCAGGAAGTCTTCGAAGATCACTCGGGCATTGTCTCTTCCACATTAGTGAGGGAGAAAATTCTTTCGGGCGATGTCATCCGGGCTTCAGAACTTCTCGGTCGACCTTTTTCACTTGATGGCGTCGTCATCAAAGGAGAGGGCCGGGGTAAGAAGATCGGCTACCCCACGGCTAACATCAAAGTCTCAGAAGATCAGATCATTCCCGCCAAAGGTGTCTATGTGACGAGGACTTTATATCAGGGGATGACCTTCAACTCGATCACCAACATCGGATCTAATCCGACCTTCAATAAAACTCAGTGCCTTAACATCGAAACAAATCTCTTTGACTTCAATTCGGATATCTACGGTGAGGAAATAGAAGTGAGTTTTATCCAGAAGCTTCGGGATGAGCGTCGCTTTCCAACCGTTAATGATCTCATTAAGCAAATCTCCGATGACGTCACCATGGCCAAAGAAGTCCTCGGTCACCGATGAAACTGGGACTTCTTGGCTCACAGATTCAGCATTCTCTCTCGCCGGCTCTCTACCGCGAGTTTCTCGGTGAGAGCTTAGAAAGTTACGCACTCTTCGATTGCTCCTCGGTGGCCGAGATCCCCAAGCTCACGGATTTGGCTCAACGCCTGGATGGCCTCTCCATCACCGCACCTTATAAGACTCATTTTCTTCCTGATGTCTCATTCCAGGATTCAGTTATCGAGAAGCTCGGAGGAATTAACTGCATCAGTTTCTCCGACCGCTTTTGGGCAACGAACACGGATTATCTCGCCTTAAAAACCTTGCTCCCGGAAACTCTTAAGAAATACCCAGATCATGATATTTTTCTTCTGGGAGATGGCGTGATGGCGAGGATCACCGTCACTATCCTGAATGATCTGAGGATCGATTTTCACTCTCTTTCACGAAAAATTCATGGGCCCCTCGAGAATATTGACCTTCAAGACAAGTCAAGTAAGCCTCTCTTGATTATCAATGCCTGTTCTCGGAAATTCATCTTCCAGGGAAGGGTCCCAGCTGATTCCGTATTTTGGGATTATAATTATTCTTTTAGGTCTCATTCTGAGACTCTTCCTGACCTATTTAAAACCTACATCGATGGTCAGGAACTTCTGAGGCGACAAGCACTCGCGGCCATTACGTTTTGGCGAGAAACTAACCCTAAACTTAAGTGCTGAATAATCCGAAGAACCTTACATACATTTAACAAGTTAAGGAAAGATGATCCGCAAAGAGTTTATCGAAATTGTCACCAACACAGGGATGGCAACACTCAAAGAGTTGCGCCGTCTTTCTATGGGAAAAGACGACGAGATCAACGAGTTCGAACTTCTTTCCATGCCCTACTTTGACGAAAACAAGTTCGCTAAAATTTGTTCTGAACGATTTTCTCTCACTTTCATCGATCTTCGAAATGCCAAGGTACCCGTCGATACGCTCTCCTCTTTAAAAAAGAGACTTGTCATTAAGTACCGGGCAATCCCCATTCAAAAAACGACGACAAAGATCACCCTGGCAACTTTTGATCCCAGCGTGGTTCAGGAAGCAACAAAAGAATTAAGTGATACTTTTAAACGTCAGGTTGAATTCATTCTGACCAATATCTCTTCCTGGAGAAAACTTTATTCCGGAATCCGGGATTCCGTTGATGATCTCATTAACAATATCCAGGAAATCACGGCCAACACGGCCGCCGAAGAATCAGTTAACGCTGAAGATATCTCCGATGACGTTGTGACCTTTGTGAACCGTCTTTTGGCGGAAGCCTATGTGAAAAAAGCCTCAGATATCCACGTTGAGCCTTATGAGCGGGTCTTCAGAGTCCGCTTCAGAATCGATGGCAACCTCGTGGAAGTGGCGCAGCCTCCAAAGAGTATGATGCCCCCTGTGCTTTCACGTTTGAAGATCATGTCCCAGATGGATATTTCAGAAAAACGAAAGCCCCAGGATGGAAGGATTAAGC
>CAZPFM010000284.1:0-4092 GCA_964585845.1 uncultured Bacteriovorax sp. | reverse complement strand
TTTGAAACCGAAGGTGAAGATAACTGGATGGGGAAGTATTTTTTCACCGGCGGGCAGATGCCTTCTCACCACCTCTTCTACCATTTTCAAAACGATCTCAAGATCCAGCGTTCCTGGACATGGGATGGCATTCATTACGAGAAGACCTGCAATGCCTGGCTGGCGAAGATGGATTCTGAAAAGGCATCGATCATGAAGCTTTTTGAAAAGACCTATGGAAAAGATGCCAAGGTCTGGTTTAACCGCTGGCGTGTTTTCTACATGGCCTGTGCTGAACTCTTTGGTTTCAAGAAGGGCCAGGAATGGGCGGTCTCTCATTATCTATTCACTAAATAACAAAGGATTTATATGCAAAAAATCACTCTGGCCGTTCGTCTCATCTTTGGTCTGATCTTTGTAGTCTTTGGTCTCAATGGGTTCTTCAATTTCATCCCCATGCCCACCGACATTCCCCAGGATATGATGACATTCTCCACGGGGCTTATGGTTTCAAAATACTTCTTTCCACTCTTAAAGGGCGCTGAAGTCATCTGCGGTCTCTTCTTAGTCTCGGGCTTCTTTGTTCCTCTCGCCCTGGTGATCCTTGCCCCCATCGTGATCAATATTTTCTTCGTTCATGCCTTCCTCGCCCCGGATGGAATGGCCATGTCGATTGCCCTGGTTGTTATGCAAGCGTATTTGTCATTTTTTGCGCGGCCCTACTCAGAGAAGATTAAAGCTTTGTTCAGGCCCTAACATGGGACAGCTTTCGGACCAAATCATTGCCCACTAAGCTTGGGAGAGAAAAGGAATCAATATGAAAAGGATACTTCTTATGGCCTCACTTCTTTCCCTTCTTGGCTGCGCCTCAGACACCTATCATAAGACGGTGGATAAGATCGAGATCGATCAGTTCATGCGCAAATGGTATGTCATTGCTGGCCGCTTCACCTCTCTTGAAAAAGACGTCTACAATTCCATCGAAGAGTATTCCTGGAATGAAAAAGAAAAACAGATCGAGATCGATTTTCGCTATAACAAGGGTGGATTTAACGGAGAACTCGTGAAGATTCCACAAACGGGAAAGATCAAAAATAAAGACACCAACGCTCACTGGAAGATAAAGCCGGGAAAATTTCCTTTCAGCCTCTTTACCTTTGATTATCTTATCATCGGTCTCGGGGAGAATTACGAGTGGACGGCCATTGGGGTTCCCAATGAGAAATACCTCTGGATCATGAGTCCAAACCCGGCATTTCCTAAGTCAAAAATTCCGGAGATTCTCGAAAGCCTGAAAGCCACGGGCTATGACACCAGTGACATTGTCTACGTGGAACACGACGGGAAACACTAGAAGAGCTCTCTCACTGCTCCTTCGGCGGCTTTTTTAATAAGACTCAGATCTTTTTGAAGGATCTCCAGGTCCAGTCTATGGGTGAGATAAAAACTGTGACTTCCAAAAGAAGCCTTTTTTATCCCCGGCAATGAAATGCGCTCAAGACCATCTCCCATATTTTGGGCAACCTTTACAGGGAGAATTCCGATACCGTCGCCCTTAAGAACAAAGGCCTTGATCACATCAAAGGAATCAAGCTCGAACTCCTCCTGAAATTTCAAACCGAAATCATGAACATGGGTTCGTAGATTTTTTCCTTCATCATCAGTGGCATCAGGAAGGTAGAAGAGAGTCGATCCTTTGAGTTCAGAAAACTTGAGCCCTTTTTTTCCATAGAAGCCATAACTGTCAGTGTAGAGCTTATGGGAGGTCACTTCCGGGGCCCGCAAAGTACCCACAGTAATGGCCACATCAACCTCTCTTTTCATCAGGGCCTCAAGAATCTCCCGGCTTCTCTTTGTCATAAGAGAGAGGGTGAGCTCCTTTTGATCCTTTAAGGACTTTTGAATGAGGGGCCAGAAGTAGATTGCAATAGATGAAAAAGTTCCGATCCGCACCCGGTGCCGGGTTTTCTGACCTTCATTTTTGAGGGCCAACGAAATCTCATCCAGATCCCGATAGAGTTTTCGGCAGAACTGAAAAAGCCTCTCTCCTGATTCTGTGGGGGCCATCCCCTTTTTACTACGAACAAAGAGCTGGGTCTCGGCCACGGCTTCAAGCTCCTTAAGTGAATAGCTGAGGGTTGCCGGAGAGACGCCGAGCTTTCGGGCCGTCTCCTGAAGGCTTCCGGCCTGCACCATCTCATAAAAATAGCCTAACTTTTCAAGATGTCGGGAAATTTCGGGGAGCATCAAATGGTCCTTTGTTCGTAAATTATGAACAAACTATCCCATCCTTTTAAATATCTCAATAGGTGAAAAAACGGTTTGATGAATCATCCCAAAGAAGGGAATTCCATCTAACGCCACGAGGAGGCCATAATGAAACTCTTTGCTCTCATGACTTTACTTCTTTTTAGCATCGGAGCATCAGCTCAGATTAACCGCAATGTCTCAAAGTACAATCTCCAGGGGGACTTAGGTCTCAAGGGCTATGATCCTGTCGCTGTCTTTCCTGAGGGAGGGGGGAAAGCGATGAAAGGGAATGGCTCTTTTTCGGTGATCCATGAGGGAGTCAGCTATCACTTTTTCTCTCAGAAAAACCTGAGTCTTTTTAAAACTCACCCCGAGAAGTATGAGCCAACCTACGGAGGATGGTGTGCCTATGCCATGGCAAGTGGATCCACTGTTGAGATTGACCCTACTCTATTCACGATCCATGGCAATCGGGCCCACTTTTTTATCAGCTCCCGCGCCAAGAGAAACTTTGACTCGGATGTAGCAGGATTCGAGAAACGGGCCGATGATCACTGGGAGAGAATTTCCGGGGAGAAACCGAGGAAATGAAAAATTTTTCTTTTTTTCTCATGATTTTCGGTTTCATCGCATGCGGTGAGACCGGAAATCTCCACTTTAAAGAAGGCACTCTTCAGAATCTGGATAACGAAGTGAGTTTTAGCACATTGAGAAGTCAGGTGTTGAATTCCAAGTGCATCGGTTGTCACGCAAACTATAAAGACTACCAGACGGTCTCTGAGAATGCGGAAGAGATCCTGGCCTCCATTGAATCCGGGAGGATGCCAAAGAACTCATCCCCTCTTGATTCTTCAGAGATCTCTTATTTTAGAAAATGGATTGAAGCCGATAAACCAGAGGGCAATGCCAATATCGGTTCCCATAGTGAAACTGACACTATTTACGCCGAAATTCTTGGTCCCAAGTGTATCCAGTGCCATAACCCGAACGGGGAAGCAAAATTTCTTGACCTCTCAACCCGGCAAGCTATCTGGGATCAGCGCTCAGAGATCCTCAATTTCGAAGAACCTGAAAAAAGCTACCTGATTGAAGTGATGACTGACCCAGAGGAGCCCATGCCACCAAAATATTCAAATCTTGAAAGATTGACGCAAGAAGAAGTGGAAAGAGTGAAAGCATGGATCGGGAGAGGATTGCCATGATAATGGAAAACTTTGAGGATCTCTCTGGCCAGAAATTTCTCTCCGAGATTCGTCACAGAAGAAGCGTGAGGGATTTTTCTTCAGAGAAGATTCCCAGGGAGATTCTCCTCAGGTGTATCGAAGCCGCAGGTCAGGCCCCGAGTGGCGCCAACACTCAGCCCTGGTATTTTGTTCTGGTTGAAAGTGAGAGTGTGAAACAAAAGCTCAGAAAAGCCGCGGAAAAGGTGGAGCAGGATTTCTATGAACGAAAGATCACTGAGCGCTGGAGAGAGGACCTAAAACCTTTTCAGACTAATTTTTCTAAGCCCTATCTCACTGAGGCGCCGGCCCTCATCGTGGTCTTCTCCCGAAAGTCCACACTCACTGAGCCAAGCTATTATCCTTCAGAGTCCACGGGGATAGCGACGGGATTTCTCCTTGCGGCCCTGCATCTGGCGCGATTATCTACTCTTACTCATACTCCCAGTCCTATGGGCTTTTTAAATGAAATTCTCGGTGTTCCGAAAAACTTCAAAGCTCACATGATCGTTGTGACGGGGTATCCGAAAAAAGATGCGTTTTATCCTAGTTTACGAAGAAAGAATCTGAATGAAATTTCAAAGGTGCTTTAAAAGAAACCGGAGGACAGAGGGGTCCTCCGGTTTGTGATTTTACTGCTTGG
>CAZPFM010000283.1:0-4116 GCA_964585845.1 uncultured Bacteriovorax sp. | reverse complement strand
GCCCCCCGGAGTCGGGAGTCGGACATGTCCAGAAGGAGCGAGTGATTCTTCACCGGAGGAAGAACTTCGTAGTTTTCTTCGGCCGAGTCGAAGATGAAACGGATCTTGTTGCGCAGATAGAGGTCCCGGGCCGGTTTCGGGATGTCCGTTGCTGGAAACCGGTGATGCATGAAGGAATGGGCCTCGGCGATGCGGTCTTCTCCGATGACGACCCCGTACATCGTCGGCGGATAAAAGCGGTAGAGCATCACGCGCTCAAAGCCGGTGAACTTCCGGACCGCTCGGCAGGTGAGATTGGCGAGTGCCTCGAGGTCCGTGGCCTTATGCATGAGTTCGAGGTGATCGTTAAAGCTTGAAAATTTTTCCATGAAGTCAGTTTTCACCTGAGCTTCGAGCTCGACTCCGTAGAAGTCCTCCCCCAGAGCATAGAGGTAGACTTCGAGGTCTCTGTTTTTGCCCGTGAAAACAAAATCCTGCTTCAGGCCCACATCTCCCCGCCGCTCCCGGATGATGCTCCGGAGTCTTCCGGCCAGTTCCTCTCCGAGGACGTCGATAAGTTTTCGGTCTAAGATCGTGGACTCATCATCTCTTCCGAGGAAGCTCAGGAGATTACTTGAGGCGTTTTTTATCTTCTGATCCCGGGAACTAAAAGCAAGGAAGGCCCCGTGGCCCTGGATCCGGTTAATGAGATGGACCTTCTCCCGGTCACAGTTTGTGAGAGCAACTTCGGTTTGATACGGGTCCATGGTCATCCTTTAAACCCAGCGCTTGAGAACTTTAAGGAGTTCTGGAAGGTGGATCGGTTTTGTGAGGTAGTCGTTCATCCCCGCACTTAGGCAGCGCTCGCGGTCCCCCTCCATCGCATTGGCGGTGAAAGCAACGACGGGAGTCTTGCGTTTGAAGTTCGGGAGTTCTCTGATTTTCCGGGTGGTCTGAAGGCCATCGAGGCCTGGCATCTGCATGTCCATGAGGATGAGGTCGAAGGCCTCATCCTGCAGAAGCCGAAGGCTTTCTTCACCGCTCTCGGCGGTGCGAAGCTCAGCTCCCAGTTCCTCGAACATAAGAGAGAGCATCTTCAGGGATTCGGTGTTGTCGTCAACGGCCAGAATGTTCAGGGCCGAGAGATTAAGATCATGGGTGTCTTCCTGTGCGCTCAGCTCTTCTCCCTCTGCGAGTTTCAGGGGAAGCGTGAACCAGAAGCGGCTCCCCGAGTCGGTGGAACTTTCAAAACCGATCTCCCCTTTCATCACTTCCATGAGCTGTTTTGAGATCGCAAGCCCAAGTCCTGTGCCTCCGAACTTCCGGGAAATCCCGGAATCGGCCTGGGAGAAGCGCTTGAAGATTTTGTGGTGTTGGGACTCTGGGATTCCGATCCCCGTGTCCCGGACTGAAACCGCGAACTGCACTGAATTCTCGTCCAGTGGAAGGGCCGTGGCAGTGAGCTCCACGGAGCCTTTCTGGGTGAATTTCACGGCGTTGCCTATGAGGTTATTGAGGATCTGCTTGAGCCGGACTTCGTCGCCGCAGACTAAGAGGTCATTAGAAAGCTTGAGCTCCGTGCGAAGGGCAAGGTTTTTCTTCTGGGCCTCACTCTCGAAGCCCTGGAGGGAATCGAGGATGAGCTGGTGGGGTCTGAGGGGCTTTTCTTCGATGGTGATCTTCCCCGCTTCAATCTTCGAGAGGTCGAGGACGTCTTCAATGAGAGCAAGGAGAACCCGGCTCGAGCGTTGAATACTCTCGATGAGCTTCTTTTGTTATGGCGTGAGCTCTCCCCGACCAAGGAGTTGCCCCATACCCATGATGACGTTCAGAGGAGTCCGGAGTTCGTGACTCATGCTCGCCAGAAAGTCGCTCTTAGCGTGATTGGCCGCTTCCGCGTTTTTCATCTCATCCCGCAGTGCACTTTCGGCTTCCTTGAGTTCCGTGATGTCCCGGCTGATGGCCACGACTCTTCTGATCCCGTTCTCCTCGTCGATCACCGGCACGATGGTGGTGGAGAGATAGATCTTCCCCGAAGGTGACTGAGAGCTCTCCTCGAAGGTCATGATCTCATCGCGCTCGAGGCTCTCAGTGAATCTTACGTTGAGCTCCTCGGCGGCTTTTTCCCCCAGGAGAGCGTCGAGGGTCTTTCCGACCATCTGAGTGTGGCCCATGAGGCGCTGTTCAGCAGCGCTCTGGTTAAACATCTCAAGACAGAAGCCCTGGCGCTCCTTACGGTAGATGGAGAGGTAGTCCGAGGTGTGTTCTAAGACGTCCGTGTAGAGCTTCTCTTTCGAGAGAAGATCCGCCGTCTGATTATGAATCTCAGTGACGTCAAACCCAACGGCCTGGTACTCCTGGAGTTCGTGGGAGTTATTGAAAATCCCCCGATGGATCCAGCGGATCCATCGCTCCCCGCCGGAGTTCGAGACCTGAGACCGGTGCTCGTACTGGACAATGGGAGTCACGGAGTTGATCTTATCGATCTCGGCCTTCACCCGGGAGCGGTCGCCCGGAGAAACCACGGATAAGAAAGACTTCTGTGAAATCTGTTCCGGGGAGCCGCCGAAGGTTCCGAAGTAGAGAGCATTAGCGAAGCTGAGTTTTCCATCGGGGTCGTGGCGGCAGATGAAGACCGACTGATCTTCGATGATCGCACGGTAGCGTTTTTCCGAGGCCCGGAGTTCGTCCTTTGCCCGCACCTGATCGGTGACGTCGAGGGCAACGGTACCTACCGCGTAGGGAGAGGAGTCGCTCGTCCCGAAGAGTGGGAAGCGGTTGGTGAGGAAAGTGTAGTTCTCACCCTCATACGAAAAACTCTCTTCCCGTTCCCGGGACACTCGCTTGAGCAAGACCTCGAGGTCGTTATCCCGGAAGGCCAGAGCGACCTCTTCGGGGAAGATCTCCCGGTCGGTCTTTCCAAGGATGTCCTCCTCACGGGTATTGAAGAAGCGGCAGAAAGCGGCGTTAGCGACGACGTATTTTCCGGAATGGTCTTTGAGCGAGATGAGGGTCGGAGACGAATCGATGATGGAACGGATTCGCTTATCCGAAGACTTCAGCTGGTCCTGGGCCCGGATGAATTCAGTGTTGTCAAAGAAGATAACAAGTGCTCCGATGATCTTCTTGTCGGCGTCTCGGTTCGGATGCACCCGCATCTGAAAGATCGACTTCGAGGTCTCACAGAGGACTTCGTTCACCCGGCCGGTGGCGATGGTGTCCCGGAGAAGGTTCTCGAACTTCGGGATCTCGCACTGACAGGAGGCTTTGGTGATCGACTGGAAAAGGTCTGCGGGACCAAGCGTGAAGATGTGGTTCGCATTCGAGTTGTAGCGCAGAAGCTTCAGATTCTCATCCACCACGAGAAGTGGTGAGGAGAGGCTCGACTGGATGTTCTCGAGGCTCGCGTAGGCCTGCTTCAGCTGCGCGGACTTGATGTTAAGCTCTTCGTTTAAGGTCATGAGCTCTTCGTTCGTGCTCTGGAGTTCCTCGTTGGTAGTCTCGAGCTCTTCGTTCGAAGCCTGGAGTTCTTCGTTGGTAGAAGAGAGCTCTTCGTTTAAGCTCTGGAGTTCTTCATTGGAGATTTCGAGTTCTTCGATCACCGTCTGAAGGTTCTCTCGGGTGGCGAGGACCTCCTGCTCGAGCTCCCGGAGCTTGGCCGGATATTCCTCCGGTGTCTCCGGAAGATCTACCTTCACCTCTGGAAGGAAGTCTTTGAATTCGAAGGCCACGAGGAGGACCTTCTTATTCTGCTGCGGAACCGGTAGAGGCCCCACAGTGAGGGTGAATTGCTTTTTTTCGTCGCCTGGGAGCACGAGGGCCCGGCTCGTGAAGGAGTCGTTCTCTTTTGTCGCTTTCCGAACGAGGATCGAAAACTCGATGGCCGCTTCTTTACTCAAAAGATCCTGAAGCCGGAAGTCCGGTCTCCCGGAGGGGAAACTCACGAAGGAAGAGACGTCTCCCATGAAGTGAAGGATCCCACCCTCTTCGTCCACCACCAGACCACAGATTCGGAGCATCTTCAAAAGCTCGGCGACGGAAGATTCTCCCAAGCCCCATGCCTCCGAAGATCGTCGCTTCTCCGGACTAAAGAGCGGGGCCGAATGGAGGCTTGAGTAATTGCCAGGGCGGATCGGG